>CALMMH010001150.1 GCA_937868145.1 uncultured Phycisphaerales bacterium | reverse complement strand
CGACGCGGACCGCTCAATGTCCATCCTGCCCATCGGCCAGTCGGAACAGCCGGGCAGCGTCTATCGCCTCTCCACCTACGATCTCTGGGGACAAGCCAAGCTGCACCCGGCCCCCCTCTCGCGCAAGGCGGTGGACCGGCTCGCGGTGGCCAAGACGCTCCTGGCTAGGTAGGGTGCGTACCACGCACCTACAAGAAAGACGGTGTGCTCAGCACACCCTACCGCTGTCGCCGAGCAACATGGGCCCTTCGTGACCCTGGCGGCGACATGCACTCCGCCCTTCCGGGTGGCAGCGGCAAGCAACGCTTGCCGATGGCTCGACTTGCGATACGCAGGAGAGATGACGATGAAGCAGCACGACAAGACACGGCGTGATTTTCTGCGACTTGCGGGCGCAGGCGCTGTAGCCGCGGCGCTCGGCGGATTCTCCCCAGCGCTCCAGGCGGGCGAGTCGGCCAATCCCTTCGCTGCTTCGGGTCGCAAGCAGCCGAACATCCTGCTCCTGCTGACCGACGATCAGACGTTCCGCACGATCGGTTCGCTGAACAATTCCCAGGTGCAGACGCCGAACATGGATCGACTCATCCGCCGGGGGACGACGTTCACGCATTGCTTCAACCAAGGCGGCTGGCACGGGGCGATCTGCGTGGCAAGCCGGGCCATGCTCAACACCGGCCGATACCTCTGGACCTGCGGCGGCGACACCTGCGGCGGCTGGCCCCTCTGGGGCGAAACGCTCGGCCGCGCCGGCTACAATACCTTCATAACCGGCAAGTGGCACAACGAGGCCCCAGCCCTCAAGCGGAGTTTCAAGGCCGTCGGTCCCCTCGGCGGCGGCATGTTTCCCTCGAAGGATCCCAACGCCGAACAGCATGCCAAAGAGGGTATCCTCAAGGATCCGTACAATCGCCCTGCCCCGAGCAACTCGTGGAGTCCGTCCGATGAGAGCCTGGAGGGACATTGGCGAAAGACCGACGGCAAAGTCGCACACAGCAGCGTACTCTGGGCCGATGCGGCCATCGACTACCTGAACCATCGCGCCGCCGACAGCGACAGTCCATTCTTCATGTACGTTGCCTTCCACGCGCCGCACGATCCGCGACAGTCGGCGAAGGAGTTCGTGGATCTGTATCCGCCCCAGAAGGTGACAGTCCCGCCGAACTATCTGCCTGAGCATCCGTTCGACCAGGGCGACCACAAGCTGCGAGACGAACTGCTGGCCCCCTTCCCGCGGACGCCGGAGGCCGTTCAGGTGCACCTGAGCGAGTACTACGCGATCATCACGCACCTCGATCAGCAGATCGGCCGGATCCTCGACGCGCTCGACGCCTCCGGCAAGGCCGACAACACGATCGTCGTCTTCTCTGCCGATCAGGGCCTGGCCGTCGGCCAGCACGGGTTGATGGGCAAGCAGAATCAGTACGATCATTCGGTGCGGATGCCGTTTGTGATCTGCGGGCCTGGAATCGAAGTCGGCCGCAAGATCAACGCGATGATCTACCTCCAGAGCCTCTTCGCCACGACCTGCGAGATGGCCCGCGTTGAGACGCCTGACACGGTGCAGTTCCCCAGCCTTGTCCCACTGTTGACCGGTCGCAAGGAGCGGCTCTACGATTCGATCTACGGCGCCTATCGCGATCTCCAACGCATGGTGCGCACCGAGCGGTATAAACTCATTCGCTATCCGCAGGCCCGCGAAATGCAGCTCTTCGATCTTCAGGACGACCCCTGGGAGACGAAGGACCTTGCCGAGGACCCGCGCTACGCGGACACCGTCCGCGCGCTCGACGAGCAGCTTCACCGCTGGATGAAAGAGACCGGCGATAAACTCAGTCTCGACAGATTGTGAAGAAGAGGGAACCGCAGGGGACGCGGAGGACGCTGAGAAGGAGACGACATGCTTGGCAGACGCGAGTTTCTGAAGTCCCTCGCCGTTGGCGCGGCAACGCTGGCGGTCCGCCCGAACGGTGTACAGGCGAACGCCCCTGCCGGCAGGCCAAACGTGCTGGTCATCCTTGTGGACGACCTTGGCTACGGCGATCTGTCGTGCTATGGCGCGACGGACCTGAGGTCGCCCAACATCGACAGGCTCGTCGCCAGCGGAATGCGGCTTGATCGGTTCTATGCGAACAGTCCCGTTTGTTCGCCGACGCGGGCGGCGTTGCTGAGCGGTCGTTATCCCGACCTCGTCGGCGTTCCCGGCGTGATCCGCACGTACTTCCAGGAGAACTGGGGCTATTTGTCCCCGCAGGCGGTCCTACTGCCGCAGTTGCTCCAGCGAGCCGGTTACCACACCGCCCTCGTGGGCAAGTGGCACCTGGGCCTGGCCTCGCCGAACACGCCCAACGAGCGGGGCTTCGACCACTTCCACGGCTTCCTCGGCGACATGATGGAGGACTACTACAACCATCGTCGGCACGGGATCAACTATATGCGCCTCAACGAGAAGGAAATCGATCCCGAGGGACACGCGACCGATCTGTTCACGCAGTGGGCCGTGGACTACCTCCGCCAACGATCGCAGAAGAAGGACCAGCCGTTCTTCCTCTACTTGGCCTACAACGCGCCGCACGCGCCGATTCAGCCGCCGCAGGAGTGGCTCGACCGCGTGAAGCGGCGCGAGCCTGGGATCAAGGACGATCGCGCCAAGCTGGTCGCGTTGATCGAGCACATGGACGCCGGCGTCGGCAAGGTTCTCGACGCGTTGAAAGAGACCGGCCTGGGCGACAATACGCTCGTTGTGTTCACCTCCGACAACGGCGGCCAACTCGACCTCGGCGCTTCGAATGGCCCATTGCGGCTGGGCAAGGGCGACATGTTCGAAGGCGGAATCCGCGAGCCGATGTGCGCCGTCTGGCCGGGCCGGATCGAGCCGGGCTCGCGCAGCGACCGCGTCGCGCTGATAATGGACCTGTTCCCGACGATCTGCGAAGCGGCGGGCGTCACGATCGACCACGAGATCGACGCCGTGAGCTTCCTGCCCACGCTGCTGGGCAAGCAGCAGTCCGCGGACGAACGCGTGCTCATCTGGGTTCGTCGCGAAGGAGGCATCCGTCACTGCGGCCGGGCCTACTACGCCGCCCGGTCGGGCGACTACAAGCTCTTGCAGAATTGTCCCCTGGAGCCGATGGTCCTCTACAACCTCAAGGACGATCCGAAAGAGGAACATCCGCTCGACAAAACGCACCCGATGTACGCCAAGCTCTTTAGCGCCCTCCAGAACCACGTGAACAAATCCGGCGCAATCCCCTGGCAGCGTCCCCCTACGGCGTCAGATGGCCTGCAGATACCGTAGCGGGACATCGTGGGCTTTTCTTTGACTGGGTCCCGGGTCGCCTGTATACTTCGCCAAAGAGTTGTTTTGGCGGAGACCCAGGATGAATTACCAGTTCGACCTCGATAAGATCTCGCAACATATCGTCAAGTACGGCGTGGACATGCGGCCGGCCGTGCAGCCGGAGCAGGACCGCGCCAAGCTCCAGGACTACGGCAACTGGCTGGTTTCTCAGTTCCCGGAGGTCTTCGAGACGATGCTGGTGGGACCTCGCGAGTTGCGGGTGCAACGGACGTTCATCCTGCCCAACACCAAGCGGATCGAGCTGCCGACGTTCGTGCTGACCCATCGCGGCCCGGTCTTCACGTTCCCCGAACGGCTGTACATCGATCGGCCGCACGAGCTGGCGATTCCCGAGAAGGACAAGATCTTCCGCAAGGCCCTGGAAGAACTGCGGGCGAGATTCCCCGAGCGGGCGATCCCGCGGGTTGGGGTCGTTCACGAATTCGTTTTCGACACCGAGTTCACCGATTCGCTCGAGGTCGTCCTGAGCAGTCTCAAATATGATGTGTGGCGCGAGAAGGTCAAGAACCTTCGCATCCTCCTGGAGGCCCCCGCCGAAGACAAGAACGTCAACATCGAGCTGCGCCCGACCCACTTGCAGCGGATGGGCCCGTACGATCCCGCGGCGCCCCAGGAAATGAAATTCGGCATCATCGTCAACGTGGACATCAACAACCGCCAGGTCACCGGCGATCTGACCAAATCCGAAGTCACGGATATTCTGGCTTTCGCCAGCGACTACGTCCCGGACGAGCTGATCAAGTTCCTCAACAACGAAGAATAATTCGAGGCGAGAGTCCTATTCATCTTATAAGTCTTATAGGTCTCATAGGACCTATAGGACTGATTGGACACATAGGACTTTGTC
>CALMMH010001149.1 GCA_937868145.1 uncultured Phycisphaerales bacterium | reverse complement strand
TCATGTACGACCTTGTACAACGGATGGTCCTCTGGCAGGCCGAGCGTCAGTCGCCGTGCATCGAACAGTTGCTCCCACTCCTGCCTGCTCTGAGGACAAGGCCGTCTATCCGGAAACGAGTCGCCGCAGAAGTGGATGAACACAAGCCTGGCCTTCTCGCCGTTGTCCAAGAGAAACGACAAGCTCGCGAGCCTGTTTGCGTACTGGTAGTAGCTGCCAAGCCAGGAGTAGTCCCGGTGTACGCCGAGCGCCTTCTTGGTTTTGTTCAGCGCCTTCTCGATCCGCTGACGGCTTGACGTCACCCCAGCCTCAGTCGGCCTCCTGAACGATGCGCCACACGGGGCACCTACAAACTCGACTGCATTCGCTTTGGCCTCGATCAGGATCCACTCGCCAGCTGCCCGCGCGATTCCATCCCAATGCTGCTGGCTGCCCGTCTGTGGCCAAAAGGCCTTCCATCCGGACCGGATCCGCGCATTCGGTACGAAGTCCATGCCCTCAGGTTCCGTCTGGTCTGGACGAGACGGATCCGGATAGAGCCACGCCAGTCCGGAGCTGATTCCCGCGACCTTCGTGATGGCACCATCCAGCACGTTAGACAGCGAGCTCCGGTACACCCACAGATGGTTTTCGCTGCCGTAGCCTGCACCGCGCCTTCCCATGTCGTGACCTCCGCCGGCGGGTTCTCGTTTAGGTCGTCACCGTGGCGACGCGAAACACAGTCTGACAGTCGCTCGCGGACAAGTGCTCTCACGTCCCCGCATCCTCTTACTCAGGCGGTTCGCTGTGCCTATTCGTTTGGGCTAGCAGCCCGTGGCGAAAGTCCCGGGATTAGCCCGCAGTAAGTCATAGGGGGATCGACACGGTCGATCCGGTGTACTACACTGACGCCCATGGCGATGGGCACCCGACGCAAACGGCGCCGTCAAGAGAGTCTCTGGATCCCGGTGGCCGAGTTGCCGAGCACGGCGGCGCACCCGTTCTATCAGCGGTTGAACGCCCTGCTGGACGATGCCGGGTTCGACGGCTTCGTGGAAGACGCCTGCCGTGCGTTCTATGCGCCGACGATGGGACGGCCCAGTCTGGCGCCGGGGATCTACTTTCGGTTGTTGTTGATCGGGTACTTCGAGGGCCTGGATTCGGAGCGCGGGATCGCGTGGCGTGCGGCCGACTCGCTTGCGATCCGCCGGTTCCTGCGCGTGGGGCTGGATGAGGCCGTGGCCGACCACTCGACGATCTCGCGGACACGCCGGCTGATCGACGTGGAGACGCACCGGGCCGTGTTCACCTGGATCCAGCAACGGCTGGTCGAGCGGGGGCTCATGCGGGGCGGGCCGCTGGGGATCGACGGCACGACGCTGGAGGCCAATGCCGCGCTGCGCAGCCTCGTGCGTCGCGACACGGGCGAGACGTATCAGGACTTCTTGACCCAGTTGGCGCACGCGTCGGGCATCGAGACGCCTACGCGCGAGGACTTGGCGAAGATTGACAAGAAGCGCAAGAAGAAGGGCTCGAATGACGACTGGACCCATCCCGACGACCCGGACGCCGCGATCACGAAGATGAAAGACGGCCGCACCCATCTCGCCCACAAGGCCGAGCACGCGGTGGATCTCGAGTGCGGCGCGATTGTCGCGGTGACCGTCCAGCGGGCGGATGCGGGCGACACGCGGACGATTCAGGCGACGGTGGTGATGGCGGCCGAACAACTCGAAGCCACCGTCGGCCTGGACGCACCGAGCGACCTCGACGTCGTCACCGACAAGGGGTACCACAGTAACGAGGTGGTGACCGACTTGGCCGCCATCGGCGTGCGGACCTATATCTCGGAGCCGGCCCGCGGCCGGCGGAACTGGAAGGGTAAGGCCGCCGCCAAGCGGGCCGTCTACGCGAATCGCCGCCGCATCAAGGGGGCACGCGGGCAAGCCTTGCGCCGCCTGCGTGGCGAGCGGCTCGAACGGACCTTTGCCCACGCCTACGAGACGGGCGGCATGCGACGGACGCATCTGCGCGGACACGTGAACATTCTGAAACGGCTGCTTGTGCATGCCGGCGGCTTCAATCTCGGGCTCGTGATGCGGGCGCTCATCGGCGTGGGGACGCCCCGCGGCCTCCAGGGCCGCCTCGCGGCCCTTTTCGCTGCTGCCCGGACGTCGCTGGCGGTCCGTTGGCACGACGAGACGCCCCCAGTGGGCGCGACCGGTTCGTTGGACGTCAATGGTCATCGTCACGATGTCCTATCGTGGCCAACTATGAACAGGCGCGAAATCGTCACTTGCGCCACGGGCTGCTAGAGTCAGCCGCCACTTGGATGAGTTCTTCTTCGCGAACCTCGATGCTCTTCAGCGCACCTCGTTTGCTCGCGGAGGCGGCATGAGCGCAGATGTCGACCACGACGAAGAAGATTGTCTTGTTGTTCATCGATACCGACGGAAACATTGCGGTAGACTGCGGCACGAGAAAATGGACATCCTCGGCGCACATCTTGAAGACGACGAGGTATGCGCACGACTCGTTGTAGTCGCGCGAATACGTATAGACTTGGTGAAACGCCGAGATCAGATACTGCTTTCCCTTTGATTTCTCAGGCCAGAAGATCTTCGCGTCCGCCACCACCCGTTCGTCACCAACTTGCTCGGCCACGAAGTCGGCGATCCCAGAGTGCGACTTCGGCTCGATGTGGAACTCAATCCCTTCCCGGTGTAGGAACTCGTACAAGTGCTTTGCCAGACTCGCTTCTCCCACGGTCGTGTCGTTCTCCACGAGTTGGTGAAGCTGCTCTGCGTGAAACCACTCGCAGTGGTGCTTGTAGCGACGCAGCACGTAGAGAATGGCCTGCTGATCGTCAATGTGCTCATCGATGTATTCGTAAAACGGTTCCAGGAACAGATCTCGAATCTTCTCTACGTGCTCATCGAACTTGTTCTCGGCGCCGTAGATTCGCCCAAGCGTCGTCAACTTCTGCATGTACTGGTCTTGGGTGTCGGCGACGGCCCTCAGCAGAAGATAGCCGACAGCGGCAGCCTCATCTTCGGCCTCAGCGAATTGAGCTTCGCCGCCGAGAATCTGGTCCACGGTCGTCTGTGGGTTGTGCCTCGCTGCCCGAGCGAGAAGCTCATCCCGAGCTCCGGACAGAATCGGTGAGTCGTCGACATATCGCAGGAATGACCGCAACAGGAACAGGAAGTGCGCGTAGTCGGCCGAGTTCAACCGACGCACCCGCTTCTGGAGCTTGTACCTGATCGCCTGGACGAACTTGTCCTGCATGTGTGTCATCCGAGGGCGCGATTGATCGCAGCGATCGTCTCGCGCAATTCTGCCATGGCACGTCGGACAGACCGATACGCCTTCCGAACCGAATTCATGCCGTCATCGAGTTGCACGTTGGCCTTGCATCCTCGGCAGATCACCACGTCCCTCAAACGCGCCTGGCGAAGCCAAACGGGATTGCTGAACCCACACCGGGGACATTCGAGTTCGACTTCGATTCGGTCGACGTTGATGTCTCCCTCGAGTGTCGCGGATAGCTTGAACACACGGAGCCTTGAGCACGTGAAATGGGGCGCGGAAGGGAAGGTCGAGGCGACCCGACCGCGTCCGGCTGAGTAGTCGGGATGGGGAGGCGTCGCCGCCTCCCCGTTCCCTCAGGCATTGGAGTGAACCCGCACGAAGCGCGCGACCTCACTCTCAGGGATGCGTATCCGGCGGTGCGTGTTCTTCTTCGGGTTCGCCTGCGGGAGAATGAGCGCCCGAATCACCTTCCGGCGGATGAGCCGGCGGATGGTATCGTCGCTCCACCCGAAGACGCCCCCGAATTCTTTCACCGACAGATACCGTTCGGGCTTCTCGGAATCCATAGTTCCCCTCCTTCTGGATTCCTCCTCCCTTGCGGGAGCGCAAGCCCGGAACGCCGGCCGACACGGATTCGTGTGAGCCGGGTTGCTGCCGCCCTTCTGCCCGAAGGGCGGAGACGGCGCCACTGTAACACAGTCAGGCGGCGTCAGAATGGTGCCGCGGGATGTGCGGGATCTGCGGCTTTGGCGGCTTCCGTCCGGTCTGGCACCGGCGACCGCCGCCGCGCGTACTGTTCCGCCCGGCGTTCCGCCATCGGAACAACAACCGAGAGACTCGAATCGCACGTAACCACCTCAGCGGATTCGGGTTCGGTCCGCCGGACCGATGCGGATCGCGCGGCTTATCCGAAGATCAGCAACGTCTGGCACGGTTCCCGACAGGGCGCGCAGACGGTAGTCTCGACAAGCAGGATGCCATGCATGCGGCGACGTCGGAGCGATATGTTCCGGTTGACGGATCAGCGCCGCCGGATTCTCGGTGAGCTGGTTCGATATCGGTATCTCCGGACGACGCACTTCTACCAATTGCACGACGCAGGAGCGGAAGTCTCGTCCCGGGCGGTCCGTCGGGTGCTGCACGATTTCCACACGCTCGGTTTCCTCGGCCGCCGTGTTGTGGTCGCTGACATGGGCAGCGGGCGGTTGCCGCACTACGAACAGGTGTACTGGCTCTCGCCGTCCGGTGTGGCGCTGGCGCGGGCCTGCGGACTCTGCGACGACGACTTCCCGCTGACGCACGGGCGGTCCCAGCAGACGCTGGCCCATGAGACGGCGCTCACGGACGTGCACCTGGCCGTCGAACGGTTCTGTGCGCTCCATGCGCGGGAACTATTCTGGCAACAGCATCGGCTGAAGCGCCGCGTGAACCCAGATGCCCTCTTCGCGCTCACCGATCCGGCGCGCCCGACCGAGGACAGCACGGCCTACTACTTCCTGGAACTGGAACGTTGGCGCGAGGCGGGGCACCGGCACGGCCGCTCGGCGCTCCTGCGGCGCCTGCACCGGTATGCCACCTACCAGAGTTCCTCCGAGTGCCGGCGCGACTGGGAGTGGTTCGACGAGTTCCGGGTGATCCTGGTGCTTGCCACCGAACGCCGCCGCACCAATCTGCTAGCACGTCTCGCTTCCGAACTTCCGCTTTCAATGTTCTGGATCGCCGTGGAAGGAAGCGACTTCTCAGGCCGTGCTTTCCGTGTGCCGGGAGTCGACAAGGCCTATTCATTCCTAGACTGACGAAGCTGTGGGTCGCCCGGGCTTAGCCAGCGCTAGCCATCGCTACTGTGTCTACCTGAGCATTGGTTCCAAGAAAGGTGGCATTGTCCT
>CALMMH010001148.1 GCA_937868145.1 uncultured Phycisphaerales bacterium | reverse complement strand
ATGAACAGGGACAGCTCCTGCGTGTTGGACGCGCCCGTCAAGCGGGTTACGAACGTCACCTTCGCGCAGGGCAGACAGGGCGCCCGCATGATCGGCGGCCGGCGAGGCCGAGCCGTCCGACGGGACGGCACCCTTCAGCCCACGCCCTCCTACGCGATCAATCTGAAAACGTCCATGGCGTCGCCGCCGTGCACGGGCCGGTACTGCAAAGAAGAGGACGCCGACGCCATGCATTTCGAGATCCGCGTGCTCATCGGCGCCGATCAGGTGATGCCGTTCGTCCAGGAGCTGTGCAACGCCAAGACGCACAAGTTCCGCGGCTGGTACGGCAAAGACTCCGAGCAGACCTTCAAGCACAACCAGATCACGGTTCTCGAGCAGAGCATCATTCCCGTCGATCTGGAGGACTCCATGCACGCGGTCTACCGTTACGGCCCCGGCGCCGTGGTGGAACTGGACCTGATCTGCGAGTACCTCTTCCCCAAGTCGGTGAAACCCAAGGGCGACGAGAAGGATTATGAGTACATGAAGCCCAAAGAAGTCAAGGACGACATCGCGGGAGTTGAAGCGGCAGAAGGCGAAGGCACCACGAAGTAAGGCGGTTCACAGGGATACAGCGGGATAGGCTATGAAAGACCTGATTGCGAAAGTCGGACGTTTCTGTGAGAACCATGTCGAGAAGATCGTGCTGGGCCTGGCGATCCTGATCTCCGTATGGTTGTTCTTCACTCGCGTGGCCTTCAGCCCCAACATGGTGGCGGTCAAGGACAAGAGCTTCTCGCCCGGGAAGATCGACACGCACATCTACGAGGAGAAGGCGCAGGAGCTCAGCGCGGAGATGCAGCGGCCCAAGGGCGCCGCCGCCAAGGCCTACACCCCCAGACTGACCGCTCCCATCGATCCGTGCGATCGGGTGATCGCCGAAGTGATCGGCCGGCCTTTGCCCAAGGGGTTCGCCGGCCTGTTTGACTCGCCGTTGGGTTTCATCGACGTGACGGCCGTTCCGCGAACCTCGCCTGTCGTGGCCTCGTGGTCCGCCGAATCGGACCGCAAGTACCGGTTGCCTCAGATTCCCGAGGTGGCCGACGCGAAGGTTAGCCGTATTCGGGCCGCGGCCTATGTTCCCATCAAGGAAATCAGCACGCAGACCGCCTATGACACCGGGACTTCCGAACCCAACGACATCGATCTGGTGACGGTCGAGGCCCGGTTCGACACTGCGGAGCTCTATCGTCGATTCACCGCCAGCTTCAACGGGGTGGATGTGCAGAAAGAGGAGTGGCGAGATCCGTGCCTGGCCGAACCGACGTTCGCCGCCGTCCAGTTGCAGCGGCAGGAACGGCTCGAAGACGGGTCCTGGAGCGACTGGCAGCCGCTGGGTCGCAGCCGGGTCGAGTCCAACCGCAAGCTCTTTGAAGTGATCGAGAAGGTCGCGGACCTGCCTCCGGGCGGTCTGGACGTTCGCATGATGCAGTTCCATCCGAGAATGGTCAAGCTCAGTCTCCTCCAGCCCGAGAACTATCAGATCGCCTCGTCCGAGGAGGATTGGTTCCCGCCGAGCTTCTACGACAAGTTCAAGGACCTCCAGCGGAAGGTGGAAGCGGAGGAACGCAAGGAACAGCGGGAGCAGGATCGCGGACAGGACGATCGCGCGACGGACAATCGTCGCGGCGGCGACGCGCGAGGCGGCGCCGGCGGCATGCAGACGGGTACGCGAGGCCGAGGCGCCCAGACGGGCATCGGGGGAAACACGGGTCTTCGCGGCTCCCGAGGCACGCGAGGCGGCGGCGGCCAAACCGGCGACCCCATGATGGGCGGCGCCACCCGCGGACGCGGCGCTCGTCGCGGCGGCGACGATCAGTACGGCGACATGATGTACGGGATGCCGGGCATGGGCGCCGACGGACGGAGAAAGGCCAGCACCGACGAAGTGTACTTCGACCTCCGCGAGGAGATGCTTGCGTACAACGTGGACCTGGCCAAGAAGGACAAGCCCGTCCTGGTCTGGGCCTTCGACGACACGGCCGAGCCGGGCAAGGTGTATCAGTACCGCCTTCGCGTCGGGGTGTTCAATCCCGTGGCGGGAAGCGACCAGCTGATCGAACGCGATCTGGGCAAGAAGGACCAGGTGATTCTGTGGAGCCGCTTCTCCCAGGTGGTCGGACCGGTCGAGATTCCCGAGATGGTTTACCTGTTCGCCAAAAACGTCCAGGACAAGACCAAGACCGCGACGGTGGAAGTGGCCCGCTACAAACTGGGTTACTGGCGGACCGAGGACTTCCAGGTTCGGCCCGGCGAGTCGATCGGCAAGACGATGGACACGAAGGACAAGGAGTCCGACCGGGACCGGGACCGCAACCGGCGGATGGCGATGATGAACCCGATGGGCGGTCCCGGCGGCGGTCCCGGCGGTCGCATCACGGACCCGCGGGGCGAGATGATGGACCCCACGATGATGTACGGGATGACGACCGATCCGACGGCGGCCAGCACGCCGAAGACCGTGGATTATGCGACGGGCAAGGTCCTGCTCGATCTGGTCGAGGTCAACGACTGGAGCGACGCTCCGAATTTGAAACCCCGCATGTATCACGACATGCTCTACACCGACGACGGCGTCTCCATCGAGCATATGCCCGCGAGCATGACGAACTGGCCGCGGGATCTGGCCGACGCCTATCAGGCCATCCAGACGGAGAAACGCCGGGAGCCCAAGCCGTTCCGTGCGTTCACCAAGTCCGCCACGGGCGGCCGCGGCGGCGGCATGGATCCCTACGGCGGCGGCATGTATGGTCCGTACCCGGGCGGCGCCGGGGGAGCCTACGGCGGCGGACGGTGACGAACCCCGACCGGCGCCGGACCTGAAATCCGGTGCATCGCTGCGATTGTTGTTGCGAACACCGAGACCGCCTGCCTTCAGGCGGTCTCTTCTTATCCATGAAGAGGCGTTGCGCGCCCCTGTGCAGCGTCCGATCTCGCACTCAGATCATGACCGCATTGACCCCATTGACCTTATTGACGGTAGGGTCGGCGGCGTCAATAAGGTCAATGGGGTCAATGCGGTCCCCAAGAAGCCGTCGGTCTTGCCATCCCGAATCGAGCCGCGCGACGCCTGGGGTCTCCTCTCCCTGATCCCGCCGGCGGTTGCTCCCGGGTCTTTCCAAAAACGACGGCGGCCGGTACACTGGACCGCATCGTGTTGCGATGTCACGGATTGCGGATTGAAATTCAGATTGGGAGGTGACGGATGGAACGTTGTGGGAAGCTTGCGATATCGGTGATGGCTGTGCTGGTCGCGGCGGGAACGGTTCGAGCTGCGGAGGTGTCGAGCGGGCCGTATAGCCGGTGGGCTCACGGCCCCGGCGTCGGGACGGACTTCTTTCCGATCGCGGTGTGGCTGCAAGCGCCGAGCCTCGCCCCTCGATACCGCGCCGCGGGATTCAATCTGTACGTCGGTTTGTGGAACGGTCCCACGGAAGAGCATTTGGCCCAGCTCAAGCAGGCGGGCATGCGGGTGATTTGTAGCCAAAACGCCGTGGGGTTGCGGCATCTGGAGGATCCGACCATCGCGGGCTGGATGCACGGGGACGAACCGGACAACGCGCAGCCTCTCGCGTCGGGCCAGGGGTATGGTCCGCCGATCGCGCCGGCCAAGATCGTCGAGGATTACCAGCGGATTCAGACGGCGGACCCGAGCCGGCCGATCCTGCTGAACCTCGGGCAGGGGGTGGCGTGGGATGGCTGGTACGGCCGCGGCGTTCGCACCAACCATCCGGAGGACTATCCCGAGTACATTCAGGGCTGTGACATCGCGTCCTTCGACATCTACCCTGTGACGCACGACAATCCGAAGGTCGCCGGCAATCTTTGGTACGTCGGCTACGGCGTCGAGCGGCTGGTTGGCTGGGGGCAGGGCAAAAAAATCGTGTGGAACTGCATCGAGTGCACGCAGATTCAGAACGACAAGAACAAACCCACGCCGGAACAAGTACGATCCGAGGTGTGGATGTCGATCATCCGCGGCTCGGGCGGCCTGATCTACTTCGTGCACGAGTGGAAGCCGAAGTTCAACGAGTCGGCCCTGCTGAGCGATCCGGCGATGTACGCCGCGGTGACGCGGATCAACCATCGGATCGGCGAGCTGGCCGCGGTGTTGAACAGTCCGACCGTTGCGGGCGGGGTCAAGGTGCAGTCGGCGAATGCGGACGTGCCCATCGCGACGATGGTCAAGAAGCAGGAGGGGGCTGCGTATGTTTTCGCCGTGGCGATGCGCTCCGGGCAGACGCACGCGAAGTTCTCGGTTCAGGGCTTGGCGGGCCGGCACACCGTCGAAGTTCTCGACGAGGCCCGTACGCTCCAGGCGACCGACGGCGGATTCGAGGATGATTTCAAGCCTTGGGACGTCCATCTGTATCGGCTGACGGCCGC
>CALMMH010001147.1 GCA_937868145.1 uncultured Phycisphaerales bacterium | reverse complement strand
GGTTCCCGCGCGAAGCAGGCCGGTGTAGAACGACGTCTCGGACGTGATCCCTTTGTCCACGCTTTCATCGCCGGACGCGACGGCGTCCGGATCGTCCCCGAAGTACACGCGATGTTCCGCGGCGTTTAGGCCGGGTCGCCAGCTCAGCGTCGCGGCTTGAGCGATTCCTTCGCAGCCATCCGCCGGGGCCGGGGAGTAAGCCTCCGCCGACATCGTCGTGAATCTCCAGACGTCGCCGACATGAACGGTGGCGCCGTCGGCTTCCACTTCGTCGACCCGCCAGTAGTACGTGACGCCGGCTTGGAGCCCTGTCGAATGATCGTATCCGAGACTGGTCGTCATGCCCGCCACGAGGTCCGTGTCCGTCAAGTCGGCAGAAGTCCCGAGGTAGACGTTGTGGTAGGCGCCGGTATCGCCCGGCAGCCACCACAATTCAGACGACGTCACGCCGGCGGCGCCGTCGGCCGGAGTCGGATTGTTGGCCTTGTACAAGTAGTATCGCGTGACCGTGATGTCGTCGTAATAGACTGAGGACGCGCCGTTGCCGTAGAGATCGATGGCCTGGAGCGTCCCGTGCTCGTCGTCGTCCCATTCGTGGCTGCCGATCAATGCGCCGCCGTAGTACCACTCGCAGGTGTTCTGGGCCAGATCGATGCGGAACCTGAGCTCGACCCAGCGGCCATATACGACGTCGGCAGTCGCCCCACCGCCCATCGCCTCGGCCGTGACGACGCCCGCATCCAGGTCGAAGCTCAACTGGACGGACCAGTCGTTGTCGGACGCATAGTCCGCATACCGATTGAGCAGGATGAAATAGGTATTGCCGGTCGAACCTTCGGGAACGTACTGCATGGCCGAGAATTCGTACCGCCCTCCGACGAGCTTGAACTCGTGGACCAGGTCCGCCGTCCCGACCACTTCGACCGAGTTGGTCCCGCTATAGGCGTACTCGTTCGAGGTCGGGGCTCCCGCGTCTCTGACGTTATCCCAGCCTTTCCACCCGCCCCGCCCGTGCAAAGCGGCTCCCGAAACGTAGGAGTCGAAGTTCTCGCTGAACACCTGGCCCGAGGCGAGCGAACTCATCGCCGTCAGCACAAACGCCGCAGCCGCGATCTTCAGCCTCTTCATACCAGCAGACACTCCTGGACGGGACCAAACACAGCAAGGGATGCGACGGCTGACAGACCGCCCCTGAACCCACGTCCCCCTGTGAAACCATGCAGCATCTATTATACCATCGGGAGCGATAAGGTCAAGACTATACCCCATCCAGACCGTAGGATATTCACCGCCCGCTCCGTCAACAACGGCTGTTTAGACGGTCGGGGCTACTCCGCCGGCGTCTCGGCAGGTGACAGGTCATATCGGAAGATCGTCGAGGCAATCTCGTGCGTCGTATCGTCGCCGCCGTTGGCGGCCGCCAGGAAGGAGGCGCCGTCGACCGTGAAGAACGCCAGATCGCTCGCCCCATGAGTCGGAATCGACAGGGATTCGACGAAGCGGGTTCCGTTCCACTTGTAGACAGTGGACTCGAACTCGGCCATCGCATCGTCGCGGTTGTTGGCAACCGCCAGGAACGAATCGCCGGCGACGGTGTAGAATTCGCAGTCGGCAGCCCCGTACGTGGGCAGGAGCTGGTAGGCTGCAAAACCCGTCCCATCCCACTTATACACGCGGGAGTCGGCGGCAGACGAGCCGTTGGCGACCGCGAGATACGAGGATGCTCCGATGGTGAAGGATTCCCAATCGGCGGCGCCCTGTGTGGCGAGCGCCTGGAACTCGACGAAACGGGTCCCATCCCAGCGGTAGATCAGCGAATTCACATCGCGGGTCGTGCCCCTTTGCTCATTGGCAATCACGAGGAAAGACTCCTGGCCAATCGAAAAGAACTCACAATCGCGGGCCCCAAATGTCGGGAGCAACTGGAACAATTCGAAGGCCGTCCCATTCCAGCGATACACCACGGAACTCGCAGCGACCGTCGCGTCCGTCCGGCTGTTGGCGATCGCCAGATAACGACCATCTCCAATCGCGAAAAACTCGCAGTCGGCTGCCCCCTCCGTCGCGAACGACTGAACCGGCACAAAGCCCGCTCCATTCCAACGATATAGCTTCGACTCCACCGCATGCGTTGCATCGTCTCGCATGTTGGCGATCGCCAAGTAGCGATCGTTGCCCATCGCGAAGAACTCACAGTCCGCGGCTCCCCGGCTGGGAATGGATTGCACCTCGACAAAGTCGTCCCCATCCCACCTGTACACCACGGCGTTCACATCATAGGTGAGATCGTTCCGGCTGTTCGCGACGGCCATGTAAGCGTCGTTTCCGATCGTGAAGGTCTCGATGTCTTGCGCCCCCGTCGTCGGCAGAGACTCGAACTCAACAAAAGCCGGAGCACTCTTGGCGGTGATCCCTGCCTCTTGCGCCAGCGTCGCAACCGTCGCCCGGACGACATCCGTGGCAAAGTCGTAGTCGTACGTCACGCCGCTCGGGCTGCACGGGTCGTTTGCGCCCGCGTCGCTCGCGTCGCCGGCCTTGTGATAATAGGCGTTGCTGCCGCGGGACCAGATCTCGATGGCCGTGTTCTCCGCGATCATCAACGCAGGGTGTCCGGCCTCGATGAAAGGCCCTTGATCGCCCGCATCCCAATACTGCCAGTCCGGAGCCGCCGCATCGACGGTCAACGTCGGAACATAGGCGGCAATCGCGTCAATGAACACATAGGCCCAATCCATGCAGGCCTGCGAGGAACCTGTTTCGATGTCCAGATCGGCTTGCGCTTCGGGATCGCTGTCCCAGCCGGGCCGGAGGATCATGTCGAGGTTGAGCACCCCGACGACGTTCTCCTTGCCCGTCACGACGACCGTGTCGACGTACTCCTGGCTGCCGAGCATCCAGTCCTCTTCAGCGTTGAACCCGATGAATCGCAGGGTGGCCGCCGAATTGTATTGCGAGAGCACCCGCGCGGCCTCCAGCACCCCGGCGGTTCCGGAAGCGTTGTCGTCCCCGCCGGGACGCTCGCCGGAAAACGTGGTGGTGTCGTAGTGGGCGTTGACGATATAGATGTCCTCGGGCCGCTGTGTCCCGCGGAGCTCGGCAACCACGTTCCGGTAGACACCCCCTACCGCGACCTCCAGGCCCATGGCCGCCAGTTGATCGGCCAGGTACAGCCGGGTCTCCAGATTCCCCGGCGTCCCTCCCTGCGTCCAGGTGCTCTTGTATCTCGCGACACCGTAGGCCCAGCCGTCACGGTTGCGGTAGCCCTGGTCGTACTCCGGACCGCCGTACAGGCCCAGACCCATGTCCTGGATGTCGATCTGGTAGATTCGATACTGACCCTGGGAAACCTTGTCCACCGCCTCCTGCACGATGTCGGCCCGAGCCGGCCCTTCGACCACGAACAAAACCAGAGACGCCACACAGAGGAGACCGACCCTCGTACGGAGCTTTCGCATGTCATCACCGTCCAATCAACAGTAATTGGTTGCCCACACTTGACCCGGCCCCCGGGCCTTTCCACCTTTCATCATATCCCGGGAACCGCAGAAGAACAAGTCTCGTCAGAATTGCCTACCCCCCTTCTCCGACAACAGAAGCGAAAAACTGACCATGAAAAGACCGATTTCGTGAAATCCTCGCCGGCGAAACTCGACTGAGGGAGAGGATCGAAGTGCCATGGATTTAAGGAGTGTCCTATGATGAGCCAACCTTCTTACATTACGTTCCGCAAACACACGTTTTTGTCGAGTCTTGCGATGAGCCTGGGCGCGATCGTCATCACCCTGCTGATCAGCTGCACGGTGGTGGCCCTGTATGCTGTGCACCTGGCCAGCGAGAAATCCGAACAGGTGCTCACGCTGGCGCAGGGCGCGATCAAGGGACTCCCCGAATTTACGAAATCCCTGCCGCCGGCGCTGTCGGACATGCTCGACGACCGGCGAGAACCCCAGTACAGCCACGAACTGGCCATCTCGGCCAAGGTCGTGTCGAACCCCGACGACCATGGCCGGGTCCGCACGGAGGTGGAAATCATCAACAACGGGGATTCGGTCGTCTCGCTCCTGTCGCTGCGGATCACCCTGGTCGACGACAAGGAACAGCTTCTCTGCGAGTCCCAGGAATGGGCGGCGACGCCTGTCGCGGCGGACAGCGGCTGGCGTGGACCCATCCTGCCCGGCTCCAAACGGCATTTCGTGTGCGGCGGCCTGTGGGGCGTACGTCCGTCAGACGTCCTGACGCCCCAGATCGAAGTCACCGAATTGCGGGTCTGGAATGATGCGAAGAATCCTGCCGTCCCGGTCGAGCCGCAGACCACCGAACCGACAATTTCCGTCGAGCCCGCGGATAGGGGATCCGCCGGCTGACCTCCGTGGCTACTTGATCCCCAGCTCCTTCTTGAGTTGCTGGACCCACCTGTTGACTCGGTCTTCGGTCTTGTGAGACTCGTTGTCCTCGTCCAGGGCCAGGCCGACCAGGTGGTCGCCCATCAGGGCGGTCGAGACGTCGAAATCGTACCCCTCCCTGGACCAGAGCCCCACGACCTTCACGCCCAGAGGCTTGACCTTCTCGTAGAGCAGTCCCATGCCGTCGACGAAGTGATCCGGATACCGCTTTTGATCGCCGAGGCCGAAGAACGCGATCTTCTTGCCCCCCAGGATGTCGCTGGTCAGGTAATCCTCGAACAAGGCCCACTCATCCTGCAGGCCGCCCCAGTGCCAGGTGGAAGTGCCGAGAATCAACGCGTCGTACTTCTTCAGATCCTGCGATGACGCCGTTCCCACGTCGATCAAGTCCACGACGCCGGGTCCGAACGCCTTTTGAATCAAGTCGGCTCCCCGAACGGTGTTGCCGGTGGTGCTTCCGTAAAATAGTCCGATTTTCGCCATAGTCCTTCTCCATCTCCATACCTTTGCCATCCGTTCCTCGGTCGCCGCATGACGGATATCAGCCAACCCGGAATCGGATGTCTTGATACATACGCACTCCAGGAGCATCGGTTCGCCACGCCGTCGCCGCGAACGAAATCCATTGTCATCGCCAGTCACGACTGTAGAATGACGCCATCTCTTGGAAAGGAACAGGCAAAACTATGTGGCTGCTGATACTCTTGGGACTGGCCATCGTTTTCATCGTCGTTACAACCACCCGGTTCAAGCTGCATCCGTTCCTGGCGTTGCTGCTGGCGGCGTTCGGCTATGGCGTCGCCTCGGGCAAGATGTCCCTGGCGGACGTCGCGACCGCGGTGAACACCGGATTCGGCAATACCATCGGCGCGATCGGCATCGTGATCCTGGCCGGCTCGATCATCGGCACGTTCCTGGAGAAGTCCGGCGGCGCCTACTCCCTGGCCGAAAGCACGATCCGCGTCGTGGGGCAGAAGAACGTCCCCCTGGCGATGGGCCTGATCGGCTACATCGTGAGCATTCCGGTCTTCTGCGACTCGGGGTTCGTGGTCCTCTCGCCCCTGGCCAAGGCGATGTCCCGCCGGGCCGGACTGCCCCTGGCCGCCAGCGCCATTGCCCTGAGCCTCGGTTTGTACGCGACCCACACGATGGTGCCCCCGACGCCCGGTCCCATCGCCGCCGCCGGATTGCTGAAGGCCGACCTCGGACTGGTCATCCTCTGGGGCCTGCCGGTGAGCCTGGTCGCGCTCGCGGCCGGATGGCTGTTCGCCCTGGTCGCAACGCGGCGCATCGGGCCCGACG
>CALMMH010001146.1 GCA_937868145.1 uncultured Phycisphaerales bacterium | reverse complement strand
CTCGCGGCGGCGCTGGGGGCCCTGATCCCGGCTTTCGTCGCCGCTCGGACCCGGCCGGTCGAGGTGTTGCGGTATGAGTGACCGGAGGTCTGAAAAATGGAAGATCAGACCTATATTCTTCAAGGAAATCTTGTTCTTCGGTTTCCTTGAAGAATCGAGTTGCGATTGCTTTGTCAACCTGTTCCGGTTTGGGGATGAAAAATCAAGAATGACGATTTGTCATCCCCAAAGTAGGTCTGATCTTCCATTTTTCAGACCTCCGGTGAAGGAATCGTCGTGTATAAGCTGACCCTGATCATCCGGTATCTGCTCAAACGGCGCATCACGCACTTTGCGATCGCGGCGGTGGCGCTGTGCGTTTTCATCGTCGTGGTCGTCATGACCGTGATGTCCGGCCTGGTCGGCGAGTTCAAGCAGAAGAACCATGAGTTCGTCGGGGACTGCGTCGTCGGCACCGAATCGCTCGTGGGGTTTCCCTATTACGAACAGTTCCTGAGCGATCTGTACGAGTCGGGATTCGTGGCCAGCGTGTCTCCCGTGGTCAAGAATTACGCGCTGCTGAGCCTGACCCAATACGACGTGAAGCAGGGCGTGGAGATCCTGGGGATCGATCCGGCGTTGCACAGCCGGACCACGAATTTCGGCCAAACCCTGCACTTCCGCGTCGCGCAGCCGGAGAAGGCTTTCGTGCCGATGTACGATCCCAACGCGATCGGTTGCGTGTGGGGCATCGACGTGATCCTGCCGCGGAACGCGAAGGGACAGTATGCCTATGGAGATCGTCCGGCGCAGATCTCGCTGACTCTGACGTGCTTTCCGCTGACCGCCAAAGGGGCCCTGGCCGGCGTGGGCGCCAATCCCGTGAGCACGCAGAACTTCTCCTACAGCGATTATTCGCACACCGGAATCGCCCGGGTGGATGGCTATACCGTGTACATTCCCCTGGAGCAGGCGCAGTCCTTGTGCATGAGCGGCGTCGAGAAGCGGGTCACCGCGATTCACATCCGTTTCGGACCCGACGTGGGCGTCGACGAGGGGACCCGCCGGGTCGGCGAACTGTGGAGCCGGTTCAAACAGAGAATGGCCGGACAGCCCAACGTCGGCCTCCTGGACACCGTGTCCGTGCAGGACTGGATGCGGTACCGCCGGGCGGTCATCGCGCCGATGGAGAAGGAACAGGTCCTGCTGAGCCTGATGTTCGTCCTGGTCGGGATCACGACGGTCTTCATCGTGTTCGTCGTGTTCCACATGATCATCACCAACAAGAGAAAGGACATCGGCATCCTCAAGAGCGTGGGGGCCTCGAACGTCGGCGTGTTGACGCTGTTCGCGGGCTTTGCCTTTGGCGTGGGCCTGATCGGCTCGTGCGCAGGGACGCTCGGCGGGTGGCTGTTCCTGGCCCGCATCAACCGGATCGAGCAATGGCTGTACGAGCATTTCGGCTGGCAATTATGGGACCGCACGATCTACGCGATCGGCGAGATCCCCAACCGCGTGGAACCTGAGGTCGTGGCAGTCATCATGGCCAGCGCGATCGCGTCCTGTCTGGTCGGGGCTCTGGTCCCGAGCTACCTTGCGGCCCGGCTGCGGCCGGTGGAGACGCTCCAGTCCCTTCGAACGTAGGCTTGACGCGGAGTCGGGAGTGAGATAAGAACGAGAACCTTGCAGAATGATGGCCGCGACGCCATCCGAGGATCCATGAGTCAGTTGCCTGTCAGCTTGAAAGCCGAGAACGTCCACAAGTCGTACCGCATGGGAGCGACCCGGGTCAACGTCCTCAAGGGGGCTGATCTGGCGGTGCACGAGGGCGAGTTTATCGCCATCGTGGGGGCCTCCGGCAGCGGCAAGAGCACGTTTCTTCATGTCCTGGGCGGCTTGGACAGGCCCGATAAGGGCGTGATTCACTACAACGGACGCGACCTGAACCGCGTGAGGGCGCGCGAGTTGAACCGGTTCCGCAACGACCAGGTGGGCTTTGTATTTCAGTTTTACCATCTGTTGGACGAGTTAACGGTATTGGAGAACGTCATGCTGCCGGCCATGATCTCGCGGAGCATCGCAGGGTGGCTGGCGAGCCGTCGGACCGTGCGGCAAAGGGCCGAAAGCCTGCTGGAGCAAATGGGTCTGAAAGAACGCGTGAAGCACAAGCCTTATCAGTTGTCCGGCGGCGAGCGGCAGCGGGTCGCCATCGGCAGGGCCCTGATGAACCAGCCCAGGCTGCTTCTGGCGGACGAGCCGACGGGAAACCTTGACTCTGCGACGGGAAATGGTATCCTGAATATTCTCGATACTCTGAACAAGGCCGGCCAAACCATCGTCATGGTGACCCACGACGAGCGGATCGCCCGCAAGGCCCAGCGGATCGTGACTCTGGTGGACGGCCGGGCCAGGTAGTTGGAGGCATAAGGTGCGACTATGGGGTTGAAGATTTGGTTGAACGAAGGGTTGGTGGATGAATCCGAGGCCAAGATCTCGGTTTTCGATCACGGTCTACTCTATGGGGACGGTGTTTTCGAGGGCATTCGAGTCTATGACCGCAGAGTGTTCGAGCTCGAGGCGCACATCAAGCGGCTCTACGAGTCGGCCCGGGCCATCCGGCTCACCATGCCGATGGAGCCGAAAGAACTGACCGAAGCCGTCGAAACGACCGTCAAGGCCAACGGGATCGCGGACGGGTACATCCGGCTCGTGGTCACCCGAGGCGTAGGCTGTCTGGGCTTGAATCCCTTCACGTGCGAGCGAAGCGGCCTGTTCATCATCGCCAGCACCATTCAACTCTATCCGGAAGAGCTGTACGAAACGGGCATGCGGGTGATCAGCGCCGTGACGGTTCGCAACCATCCGCTGGCGATTCCGCCGCAGGTCAAAAGCCTGAACTACCTGAACAACATTCTAGCCAAGATCGAGGCGTTGGACTCCAACGTGCCCGAGGCGATCATGTACAACCACGAGGGGTACGTCGCCGAAGCGACCGGGGACAACGTCTTCATCGTCCGCAACAACGTCGTCTGCGTGCCGCCGGTCCAGGCCGGCAGCCTCGAGGGGGTCACCCGCAACGTGGTCATGCGTCTGGCCCGCAAGGAGGGGCTCGAGGTCGTCGAGAAGAACCTGACGCGGTGCGATCTGTACATCTGCGACGAGATGTTCCTGACCGGCAGCGCCGCCGAGGTCATCGGCGTCGTGGAGATCGATGGGCGAACCATCGGCGACGGCAAGCCGGGCCGGATCACGCGGCTGCTGAGGGACAAGTTCTTTGCCTACGCCCGCGGGAAGGGGCAATAGTGGACGGGGGGCAGTTGCATCCCTGCGTTCGCTCGTCGCAAGCTATGGATTCACCGATCACCATGAGCAATTCGGATCACTCCCCGTGGCGGGAGGTCCCTTCGTTTGCGAAGATCGATTCGTCGCTTCGTCAGGTCAATGACCTGATTCATCGCTCGTTGTCGGCCCGCGACGCGGCGGGAGAGTTGTCTCCCCTGTTCGATCATCTGAACGTCGGCACGGGCAAACTGATTCGTCCGGGACTGGTTCTGCTCGCGGGCGAGTGCTTCGGGCCGGTGACGGAGGAACACATTCGGGTCGCGGCCATGGTTGAAATGATCCACCACGCCACGCTCCTCCATGACGACGTGATCGACGAGGGTCACCTGCGGCGGGGCGTCCCGACGGTCAACCGCCTCTGGGGCAACGAATCCGCTGTGCTCCTGGGCGACTTTGTGCTCAGCCGGGTCTTTCGCATGGGGGCCGATCTCGATCCCGCCGTCGCCAAGGTCATCGCGCAGACCGCCGTGCGGGTTTGCGAGGGCGAATTGCGGCAGGTCATGCAACGGTCCAATTGGCGGCTCAACGAGGCCCAGTACATCGAGATCATCGCGGACAAGAGCGCCTCGTTCTTCGGCGGCTGTTGCCGTCTGGGGGCGATGCTCTCGCACGCGGAGGACAAGCATGTGGAGGCGATGGAACGCTTCGGGTTGGCGGCCGGAATCGCGTTCCAGATCGCCGACGATCTCCTGGACATCGTCGGGGACGAGGCCCGAACGGGCAAGACGGGTCGTCGGGACGTCGCCAAGGACAAGCTCACTCTTGCTGTGATTCATCTGTTGGAAACGCAAGGGGAGTCGGAGCGGGCCTGTGTGCAGGCTATGGTGGAGTCGGGCGGCGAATCGCGACGGGAACTGGCGGACCTGCTGCGGCAACGGGGGTGTTTGCGGTATGCGAAGCAGCGCGCCGAGGACTACGTGTCGACTGCGGTTCAGGCCCTGGCCCACCTGCCGACAGGCGATGCCCGCGACGCTCTGGTCGAAACCGCACGATTCATGGCCGATCGGACGATCTAGAGCCTCCCTTTCGATCCAATAAAAAAGGAGGCAAGATATCCCACTTGCCTCCTGCGATCACACGAGAATGACTCCGTCGCGAGCTTACAGCCCGTCGGTGGACGGGATGAAAGCGAACCCGACGCCGATGAGCCAGGAATCGCCGGTCATCTGGCCTTCGGCCCACAAATCCCACTGGTCGCCGAGACTCACGCCGCCGCCGACGTGGGCGCCGATTTGAGAGGCCTCATCGAGGTCGCTGGACCAACTCAACGCCCCGGTTTCTTCCGCGAGGGTGACCTGGCCGTCAAAGTCCATGTCCCCGTTGATGAATTGCAGGAACGGTCCGCCCCAAACCCGCCATGTTTCAGTTTCGTAGGCGGCCGCGAGACTGACCTGGGTCTGCCAGTAGTTGAGTTCCACATCGCCGGACCATGTCTCGTCGGGGATGAACGGATCCTCGATTTGGAAGTCGCTGTCGCCCGGTTTGAACCAGGTCACCTGCATCAGTCCGCCGAAACTCCACGGGCCCCAGCGGCAGAAGGTCGCACGGGTGCCGACGCCCAGGGCCAGGCCATAGCCGCCGTCGAAGCTATCTTGCTGTTCCAGGGCTCCGGTGTCCGCAGACGGCAGGGTGAGATCGTCCGATGCGTCCGCTGCGCCCACGCGCACGAAGAGGTTCCAGTTGTCGCAGACGCCGTAGGCGAGATTCGCGAAGGCCATGTTGCTGGCGAGATTCTCGATCTCGAATTCCTGCGTCCAGAAGAACTCCGAGATCGCATCGGTGACCCGTCCGGCTGCCTCCATGTCCATCTGCTCATGCGCGAACTCGCCGCCGATGGACCACTGTCCTTCTCCCAAGGTGGCGACAGGGGGCCCCATCGGCGCGCCGCCTGCGGCGATCGATGCGCATACGCCCATCGCCAAGAATGCTGTCAACAAGGATGTTCGTCTCGTGTACATGTCCCACTCCTTTCTCTGCACCATGTGCTTGCGGTGGATACCGTTTGCACAGGATCGGATCCTGGTTCCGGCAATCCGTTCCCGTGGCTTTCCATTGCCCAAACTGTATCGTGGACCGCGGTGACCGTCAAGCCAGGAAATTCGCTTCCCGACGTCCGCTCGCAGAGTCCCGGAACAAGAAGGGCCGCGAGTCCGGTAGGATTCGCGGCCCTGTGATTCCAGGATCGGCCTCGAATGCGCTCCACGAAGGGGAGCGGTCGGCCGTTCGGGACTAGTTCAGACGGTGGCTCAGACCGATGGCGATGGCGTGACCGTTGTCGAGCACGTCGCTGATGGAGCCGGCCCACAGATGATACTGATACTCGATCAGCAGCTCGTCCGTCTCACCGAGTTCGATCCGCAGGCCGATGATCGGGCCCCACAGGATGCCGCTGGCGCTGTCGCTCTCGCTGATGGCCGTCACGCTATCGGGATCGACTTCGCCGTCGACCGTGATGGCGGCTTCCCCATCCACGTCGATGTCCGCGGTCGCCCAGTTGCCCTGAATGCCGATGTACGGGATCAGCGGTTTGTCGGTGCCGAAATGCCATTTGGCCTTGCCACCGATGCCATAGACCATGAGGTCGATGTTCACATCGTAGACGTTCGCGACTTCGGGGAAGTCCTCCGGATCCGGGACGATGCTGGCCGTCTCGGAACCATTCATCCACGAGCCGAAGCCCGAAACGCCGAGCTGCAGGTTGTCGGTGCGGAACCAACTGATTCCGCCGGTGAGGAACCAGGCGTCGAGGTCCGCTCCGGTTTCGCCGGACAGGATTGCGTCCTGGTCGGAGCCTTCGGAGCTGCTCTCCATGGCGATCCCGCCGAGGAACTCGAGCTCGACCTCTCCCTTGTGAACCGCAGCATTCGTTACGCCCGCAAGGGCCAGAGCCATCGTCATAAGCAGCATGAGATTGTTTCGCATCGTCAGTCCTTTCAAGATAGTCATCACACGAACCCGTTGTTCTCAACCACGGACACACCGATCACAGAGTCCGGACGTGTCCAGGCCCGTGCGATACTCTTATCGGCCACAGGGCTTGACCACTTCACATTGAAATCGCAAAGACGCAAAGTTGTGCTATGGGGCCGATAATCGAGAGGGAGAGCGGAGGCATTGCGGGAAATCGACGTTCGGGCTGATGGCGGATCGCCCGTCGAGGGAGGGCCAGGCAGCCTCAAAGAGCAAAAAAGAAAAGCGTTGCGAGCCTTTGGGGAACTCGCAACGCTTTGTTTACTGCTCCGCAGGAGCTACATGCGGTTCAATGGTATCGATGCGGGCTTCAATCTCACTTGAACTGATGAATGATGCCCACGAAAATGCCGTGGCCGTCATCATACATATCGCCGATATCGCCTTCCCACATGTGATACTGATACTCAACGAAGAAATCGTTGTTCTCGTTCAGCTCATAGCGGAGACCGGCCAGAGGGCCCCACAGGGTGCCATCGCCGTCGTCGTTATCCGTTTCGCCTTTGGCCCACAGGAACTGGCCGCCGACGTAGGGAACCCACTGATTGGTGGGCATGAAGTGATACTTGCCGCGAACGCCGATGCCGTACACATCGGTGTCCTGGCCCGCGTACTCCGTCCACGCGCCCATGCCGACAACTCCAGCCTGGATGTTGTCGGTGAAGAAATAACTGAGCCCGGCCGTGAGGAACAGAGCGTCGATGTCCTCGACGTCATCCACGCCGTTCTGAGTCAGGTAGCCGCCGAGGAAATCCAACTCGGTGTCACCCTGTTGTACAGAAGCAGTCGCCACGCTGGCCAACGCCAACCCTACCACAGACAGCACAACCAAACCACGTTTCATAATACTCCCCTTTCAAAAGTCACTCACACTGGCTTACGGGTTGCCAACTACACCTGAACCTTATACACCAAAGAACCGAAATCTGCCGTAGAAACACATCCGTCTTTCAACTGCGTCACCCATGCGCCGCAGCCTTCAAACCATGGGAATAGACCATATACCACATCCCTTAGCATCCGTAGCAGTCTAGAAAGGTTGCTCGCAGAAATCAAATAAAAAAAGCGTCGTTTGAGTTTTTTTTGGAGGCACTTTGTGGCTGTGTAAGAAGGCGAATCTGGAATGCTGGGGCTGAAATTACCCATGTTCACGGACGTTCCCGCGACGGGCCTGCGTTTCGTGGGCGGGGAGCGCGACGCAGGCCGCGACAGCGGGATCGTGCGTGACGTCGGCGGCAAATACGGTGACAGGAGTGTTCTTTCCTTGTCTCGCCAACGGCGGGAATGGACGAAGCCGGTGCGAAAGCGGTGGGGATGAGAACCAGGGGTTCCTTCCGGATCTCTCCTTCGAAATAAGAACAAAAAAGAGTCATAAAGGCATAAAATACAGGAATCGGACGAGGGGGGATGCATGCATGCGACGCGGTCCTGGGAACGCCTGAGGCCGCCTCCGGGCGATGGCGTCGGGGATGGGAATCGTTGACCCGAGCGACGGCCGCGGGCGGGCAAATAGCTTCGACAGACTTTGGCTCGGGCCCTATAATGAGTCTCATGCATGAAAGTCGAACCGATGGGATGTTGTTCGAGGCCCAGGAGAAGGCGAACCTCAAGGCGGCGGCGCCCCTGGCCTCACGAATGAGACCGCGGACTCTCGATGAGTTCGCGGGCCAGAGGCACTTCCTGGGACCCGGGAAACTGCTGACGCGGATGCTCCAGGCCGACCGGCTCAGCAGCGTACTGTTCTGCGGGCCGCCGGGCGTGGGCAAGACCTCGCTGGCCATGGTGATCGCCAGCCAGACCAAGGCGAAGTTTCACTACCTCAGCGCCCCGGACGCCACGGTGAAGGATATCCGCGATGTGATCGCCGAGGCCAAGGACCGCCTGGCCACCGGAAGGGGCCGGACGATCCTCTTTGTCGACGAGATCCACCGGTTCAATCGGGCCCAGCAGGACGTCCTGCTCAACGACGTGGAGTCCGGCGTCATCACGCTGATCGGCGCCACGACGGAGAATCCCTACTTCTCCATCAACGGTCCTCTGATTTCCCGCAGCACGGTGTTTCGCTTCGAGCCGGTGCCCGCCGAGGATATCGTGCAACTGCTCCGGCGGGCGGTCAAGGATCCCGAAAGGGGATTGGGAAAGTTCGACGTCCAGGCCGATGACGAGGCTTTGGTCTATTTGGCCCAGATGTCCGAGGGCGACGTCCGCAAGTCGCTGACCGCTCTGGAGGTGGGCGTGCTCAGTCAGGTCCGCCAAGCCGAGGAGGGACGCATAATCTTTCATCTGGAAGCGGCGAAGGAGTCGATACAGCAAAAGGCCATCCTGTACGACGGAACGGGCGACTCGCACTATGATCTGGCCAGCGCCCTGCAGAAGAGCATGAGGGGCTCGGACCCCGATGCGACCGTCTATTGGCTGGCCCGCATGCTTGCCGGGGGTGAAGATACCCGTTTTATCGCCCGACGAATTGCCATTTGTGCGGCGGAGGATGTGGGCAACGCCGATCCGATGGCCACGGTGTTGGCTGCCGCGGCGGTCCAGGTTTCGGAATTCGTGGGGCTGCCGGAAGCGCAATTGGTCCTGGCCCAGGCGGCGATTTACATCGCCTGCGCCCCGAAGTCCAACGCCAGCGCCGCGGCGGTCTGGAGCGCCACGGCGGATGTGAAGAACGAACCGGTGCGGCCCGTGCCGCCGCATTTGAAGGATTCGCACTATCCGGCCGCCAAGCAGGCCGGGTTCGGAGCAGGATACCAGTACCCGCACGACGCGCCGGGCGGATTCGTGCCGCAACAGTATTTGCCCGGGCCGCCGAAAACCTATTATGTCCCGAAGGATGCGGGGCACGAGAAAAATATCCTGCTGCATTTACAAAGACTTCGATCCTTGATAAAAAATGACCGAGTGTCTCGGAACGTCAACGTTAACGCCAACCAGGGACCCGTCCATGGAGAAGGTTGAGCTGCGCCATCAGTTGCGCGCCCGTCTGCTGGCGATGTCGCCGGAGCAGCGGAAGGAGAAGAGCCGCAAGGCGTGCCGGAACCTGATCGCGACGGAGCAATTTCAGAATGCATCGATCATCATGATGTTTCTGTCGCTTCCGCACGAGGTCGACACGTCCGACGCGATTTTGCAGGCTTGGCAGCTCGGCAAGACGGTTGCGGTGCCGAAGATCTCCTGGCAGCAGCGGCACATGATTCCGGTGCAGATCCACTCGCTCGACACCGGCTTTTCGACCGGGACCTGGGGGCTGCGCAACCCGACGACCGGGGCGCCTCTTCCCTTCGGTCAGATCGACTTGGTTGTGACGCCGGGGTTGGGTTACGACCGCAGCGGCAATCGCCTGGGACGCGGGGGATCGTTCTACGATCGGTTCTTCGCCAACAAGGATCTGAGAGCGTGCCGGTGCGGGTTGGCGTTTGCCGAGCAGGTGATGGAATGGATTCCCACGACGGAGAGCGACGAGCCCGTTGAATGGCTGGTCACCGACGAAGAAGTGGTTCATTGCAACGGGCAGAAAGGAGCATAAGGATGGCTCGGTGGTTGTCGAATTGGACGGCTGTTCGCCATGGATGGAAGAGCGGCAGTCTGTATTTGTTCGTGATGGCGGTTCTCTTGGCCGCTGTGGTGTTTTTGTTGTTTCGCGGGCGTTCGCCCGGCCCGCAGCAGGCGGATGCTGAGACCCCCGCGCCGCAGACGGCGGCTGTCGGCATGCCGGATCCTGTGGCGGTGGTGTCTCAGCCGATCGTGGAGACGGGAACAAATGCACAACCGGCTGCTTCACCGGTGGTCTCTCCCGCGACGATCCCCCAGACGCAACTTCCGGTTCAACCTCAGCCTGCCGCAGGTCCGACAGACACGCCCAATCCTCAGGCGGAGACGGCCATCGCCGAGGCCTTGTCGATGATCCAGTCGCAGCCGGCGTCGGTGATCGAGGTCCGCAACAGGCTCAACAAAGTGTTGCTGATGCCGTTGGGCGCGCAGCAGCGGGAGACGGTCAAGGTCGAGATGGCCAAGCTGGCCGACAAGTGGCTGTGGGGGCCCGCCGCGTTCCCGAGCGACACGCTCTGCGACACCTACACCGTGAGGTCCGGCGATCTGTTGGACATCATCGGCCGCCGGCTCAAGGTGCCTTATGAAGTCCTCATGCAGATCAACAATATCCCGCGTCCGCAGGCTCTGCAGGCGGGCAAGGCCATGAAGGTGGTCAAAGGTCCCTTCCATGTGAAGGTTTGCCGAACCACGTTCACCATGGATCTGTACCTCCAGGACACGTACGTCCGCAGCTTCAAGGTGGGTTTGGGCCGGCCCGGCTACGAGACGCCCACGGGGCGATGGCGGGTCCAGGACGGCGGCAAGCTCATTCAGCCGACATGGACCGACCCGGACAGCGGCCGAGTCTACAAGGCGAATGATCCGGATTATCCGCTCGGCACGCGGTGGATCGCACTGGAAGGCCTCGAAGGGGCGGCAGTCGGCAGGACGGGTTTCGCCATCCACGGCACCAAGGACCCCGAGCAGATCGGCACCGCGGGTTCGCGGGGCTGCATCCGCATGTACAACGGCGAGGTCGTGCTGATGTACAACCTGCTGGTCCCGGTTTATTCGCAGGTCGATGTCTTCGACAATTGATTATGGATGATTGATGATTGCGAGGAGTCCGAACATCCTCTTCCAATCATCAATCATCCCTCATTCTTGATCGATCGAGGTCAGGCTGATTCTTTGCGGATATTCTGTCGGGCTGCCGCGAGACTGGCGGCGCCTTCGACGATGTCCTGCGTGATGACG
>CALMMH010001145.1 GCA_937868145.1 uncultured Phycisphaerales bacterium | reverse complement strand
GAAACCGTAGACGCGATACTGAGGGCCTTCCCCTCCTTCTTTGTCGAGACACTCCGCAAAGCGGTTCAACGACCTGTCCAATCGCGATGTGCGTCCGTCGTCGGCGACGGACATGCTCTCGCTCGTATCGAAAACCGCCAGAACGGTGTTCCTGCCAAAGGTCTCTTTCTTCTGCCAGGCGGACGGATTCCACAAGATGGCGAGCACCGACAGAACCGCGGCGTAGTGCAGGACCGCGAGAACTCCTCGATATCGGGCTCGCTGCGGCGTCTGCAGCGGGCCCTGGCGAAACGCGATCAGGACGACCGCGGCCGTCCCCAGCGCCAGGCCCAGAGCAACGAAATGTCCCGGATAGTCCGTGAAAATCATTTGTCGACATCCTGCGACCCGAATTTCGCCGCATCCTCAAAGAATCGGGTTTCCGCCTCGAAGAATTCCACGTCGGACGGCTCCTGCTCCACCGGCCGACTCCGACGTTCCTTGCCCGCCAGGGCCATCGACCAGAATTGTCGGGCCAGGAGGCGCGCCGTCTCGCCCGGCGAAGCATGAGGGTCGTTCGTGTAGACGTGGCCCGCCCCTGCCGCGCCGCCGCCGGAAACCGAGGTCCACTGCGTGCCCGCCATGCTCTCCAGCAACCGCTCGGCGGCCTTGAGCCGATCCTGCAGTTCCCGCTGCTGGGTCTGGCTGAGCGACTCATCATAGGCCTCGGCATCCTTTGCGAGTTGCTCAGCCATCTCTTGCGCCTTGGCGGAAGAGTCGTTCTCTCCGTTCGCCAGTCCCTGACGAATCGCCCGTCCCGCCTCGGCCAATCGTTGGGCGGCCGAATCGGCCAGATCGGCCATGTTCCCCGCTTGGGAGGAATCCCCCGACTCATAACGGGCGTCCGCGAGCCGCTGTTCGAACTGCTCCATGGCCTCGACAGCGTCGTCCAGATGTCCCTTGGCCTCGCGGCCCGCACGGCCTTGCGGGGAATCCTCCGACAAGGGCAGCTCTCCCAGGCCCTCGCTCATTTGCGACGTCTGCTCGCGCAGAGCTTTCTGCCGGGCCTGAAGCATGCGCATCCGGGCATCCGCCTGAGCCGAACCTTCGCTCGATCGCCCATCGCTCTCGGCGTTTTGCCCGCTGCGGCCGGACCGACTTGCCGCCGTCCCGTCGGACGGTTTCGAACCCGAGCTCTGACTGTCGCCCGAACCGGAGGACTCGCGATCAGCCGAGCTTGACGGCGTGCCGGCCTCCTTCTGTTGGCCGCCGGAGGGGCCACTTTGTCCGTCTCCGGATTGTCCTTGTCGGTTCCCCTGCCGGCCCTGTCCCTCGCCGGATTGGGCCTCCTGCCCGGCGGCGGATTGCCGAGCGTGCTCCGAATCGGAACCCGCGGAGTCCGCGGAGCTGCCCGTTCCCGAAGAAGCCTGCTCTCCCTCCTGTCCCTTGCCTGCGCCGGGCTGACCCTGCCCAGCGGACGCCGATTGTTCCTGGCCGGACCGGCTCTCGGAGTTGACGCCGGCGTTTTGTTGCGCGCCGGCCTTGTCCTCGGCTTTCGATTGGGCCGCGGACTCCTTCTCCTGCCGCATCGCCTTGGCGAGATCGGCCTTGAGCGACTCCTGCCGTTGCGAGAGCGAATCGATCTCTCGCTGCATCTCCTGGAGCCGACTTTCGACACGCTCTTTCTCCATCGCAGGCTCTTGAGGCTGCTCCTGGAGCTTGACCTTCTCAGGAGTCTCCTGAGGCGAGCTCGGTCCGGTCAGAGGCGGCGTCCACTTGAGGTGCAGCTCGTCGATGAACATGCGGAGAATGCGGTAGGCCTCCTGGGCAGGCGAAAGAGCCGCGGCGGCCTCGCGGCTCTCCAGATGACGCTTGGCCAACTCGTAGGATTCGAGGATCTTGTTCATCACGGCTTTGTCGCCGTCGTTGAATCCGGCGTCGGGATCGTCCCGGATGCTTGTCAGACTCGCGATGCAATGCTGCACGTCTTGGGCGAGGGCCTCGAGCTTGGGACCGTCCTCGGCGGCGCCGCCCGGCGAACGAGCCAGCGTCCAGGTCTTCTTGACGATCGCCCGCGTGTACTCCAGGATCGCGATCAAATCCTCGGCGATGGGCCCCGGATTCGACTGCGACTGATTGCCGTTCTCGTCGCGATGCCAGTACTGCCGATAGGGTCGGATCTCGATCAGGTAGACTTCGCTGCACGCGTTGGCGTCGGCCGGCCGGCGTCCGGCGGCGAGGTCCCGAGCCTTTGCATAGAACAGAATGCTGTCGCCCACGTGCAGATCGCACTGCTCCAATTCAAGAACATGCGCCAGCGAAACCCGTCGGACCCCTTGCGTCGGCACAGACTCCAGAATGACCGGGTCCCGGCCGGGAAGTTCGCAGAACAGCTCGGCCGACTCGAGCCCGAAGTCGTCCGTCACCTCGAATGCGATCGGAATGCTGGCGACATCGGTGGCCAGGTAATCCCCCTCGGGCGAAACCAGCTTGAACTCGGGCCGCCCGTCCGACTTGAGAACCACACGCAGTTCCTTGGACTCGCCGGCGGCCAAGCCGTCGGTGCTGACGCCGGTGAGCGAAAGGGAGGACGGGGCCTCCGCCGTGAACTCGAAGCCGAACCGGTTCTTGCCGTCGAGCGACTGCGTCGCAGACCGCCCATCGGGCCCGACCACGGTCGCCTCGCGAAGCGGCATCGAGGATTGGGCGGTCAGCTCGACGCGACTGTGAGGCAACACCGCCAGCGGCTCGTCGGTCAGTTCCACCTCGTACGGCTGCGCTTGCCCTGCAGAGGTTCCCTTGGCGTCCTGCCCCTGGTCTTCCTGCGGCGCAGCCGGCGGATACACCTTGGCCGTGACGCGATCGATCGCAGGCAATTCGCACACGCGAATCTCGTGCGAATCCGATCGCTGATCGGACGTCTCGAATCGGTATCGGAACCGGCCGGTCGCATCGAAGGATTTCATTGCGGTGAACCTCGTTCGGCCCTGCGAATCCACCTTCGGCGCAAGCGCGATCCGCTCCTCGTCAGCCGGTGAGGGCGCGTTGACATCGTTCGGATCCTGCCGCGTCACGACGAGCGAAACCGATTCCGGAACGCGTCCCTGGATTCCCACGTCAAATGTCACCGGGGCATCCACGCCCGCCACGATGTCGTCCGCCGCCGGCGCCAACACCGTGGCCAGGACAGGCTCGACCGCGGAAAACGGCTGGAACAATCGGGCGAGGTACGAGGACAGGTACAGGACGTTCTGGCGAACGAAGAGCCCTGCGACGCACGCACAGAGCAGAACGAAGCCCGCAAGCACATATCCCTGCCATTTATCGATCGTGGAGTCGAACCGGCATCCCTGCGCCGCGACGTCCACCTGCCGGACCAACTGGGCCGCGAGAGCCTTGGAATAAGGATAATCGCCGCGGCCCTCGTAATACTCCACCGCCGCGACAAGCTGCTGATCGAAGCTGCGTTTGCCCTCGATGTAGTTGGCCGCGTTGGCGTAGGTCAGGTTGCGGCCGAGCGTGCGAACGATGCAGTACGCTCCCACAGTAACCAAGGCGATGAACAGAACCAGCGACGACGCTCGGCCGAGCGTGCCGAAATGGACGCGGTGATCGAGCCAGGCATACGCGCCCACGTAAAGGGACACGCAAGCCAGCCCCAACGCCGCGATCCGCAGGACGCTCAGGGCCAGCAGCCACCGCCGGACCCGCCCCACCCGCGAGATCAGATCGTTCAAAATGTCATCGACGCCGGTCGCCATATCTCGACACATCTCCCTGACCGCGTTCACAAGCCCCCTTCATCCTCCGGGTGGCAGCGGCAAGCGGAGTCCTCGGAACTTGACGATAGTTCAGACGAATTCCCAGCAAGCCATCGGCAAGCTGACGCTTGCCACTGCCACCCGATCCTGGATGATGAGTGACGGACATGTCTTCACCTCTTGAGCCTGTTGGTGACCGCAGGCTCCAGCAACAACAGCGCCACGACCGCCCAGGCGAACCACCGCCAGATGGGTTTGCTCTCCGTGGTCGGACCGGCGCGGACGGTCTCTCGTTCCCGATCGGAATTCGTCACAAACGCCCGCTGCATCGCGACGGCCACGGCCTCTTCGGTCGGCCGGCTCAGGTCCGTCTCCTGCTCCGGCAGATTGACGCCGACATGGAACGTCGGCTCGCCCAGCGTTCGCATCCAGCCGGCGCCCTGCGGCGTCGGCAGAACCACTCTCGCTCGATCGACCACGGCGCGCGTCTTGCCGCCGTCGCAGGTTTCCACGTCCACCACGGTCCGTCCGGCGACTCGCAGGGCTGCCGGCAGATCGATCGCCGGCCGCTCGTCGACGCGGCAGCAGAACTGGCGGACTCGATCCCCCTCGCCGATCAGAAACCGGCAAAAGGCCACCCAGGCCCCCGATTTGGCGAGCAGTCCGAGCGAATCATCGGCGCTCGTATTGACCAGGATCGAGCAGCCGGCGTTTTGCATTTGGGTGTAGACGAAGCCGCCGCCATTGGTCAATCGCCACACGCATTGCGCCTCGGCCGAGGTTCGGCACAGCCAGTGCCCTTTCAATGCGATCTTGTCGAATCGGTAGTTCGCCAGGGATGTGGCGGTCTGCTCGCCAAACACGGTTCCCCCGCCGGCGACGGGCTGCGGCTGAGGCCACACGGCCGCTTGACTCCACTTCTCGGGCGCCGCGGGGATCAGTCCCTCCCGCATCAGACGCTCGGTCACCTGAAAATTCCCCGCGTCGGAGGCGAAGAAGATCAGCCGCCCGCCGCGAGCCAGGCAGTTTTTAAGCGGGCCGGTCGGACAGGAGAGGTCCGTCGGCAACGAAGTGAACGCGATCACATCCGCCCAGGCGAGGTCGTCGCTTCGCAGGCTCTTCTCGCGGGTCGATCGCAGATTCAATTCACCGGCGGAGTCCTGGCCGGCCAGGGCCCGCACGGCGGTCTCGAAGAGAAACGCCTCCTCGGCCCGGCTCACGACGAGAACCTTCGTGGCCGTGGTCTGAGGAAGGCAGACCGCGACGCGGTACGCATCGTCCGCCGGCAGGCCGTCTGACGGATCGAGTCTCAACTCCACCGGTAGACAGGGCCGAACGTCCGGGCTCGCGCGAAGCCCCAGATCCATCCGCATACGCACGACCCGGCGCTCTCCCGGCGGCGCGTCCACATCCGCCGAAACGGGCCCGAGGTCCCCGCACCGGGCGATCAGTTTGCGACTCTGCGATGCCTGGCCGCGATTGGCCACGACCACGTCGAGATCGAGCTTGTTGTCCGCCGCATCGACCACGCGGGCGTCTGTGATCGTCGCGTTGCTCACGGACGACGTCGGAACGACGATCTCGTGGGCCAGGGAATCGACGGTCGCAGGTCTGCGAATTCGCTCGAACTCGCGCAGAACTTCCGGACTGAAATCGCTGAGGATCACCGCGGAAAGCACGTCGCCGGACGAGGAAGCAGAACTCTGTGACTCCACCGCCTTCACGAACTCCGCCGGCCTTGCGCTTCGAGGCACGACGGTCAGCCTCTTGATCTCCGCAAGGGCCTGACTTCGGCCGAGTCCCTGGGCCGTCCGTCCCGACGCCAGCCCGCAGATGCCGAACACCGCGCCGTCCGGAGCTTGACGCACCTGCTCGATCGCCTTTTCGATCATCCGCGAGAACAGAGTCGACCCGCCGTCTCGATAGGCCATGGAGGCCGAATCATCCAGAGCCAGATACACGATGGACCTGTGCTGCTGCGGCGACGCTCGGACTTTCAGCACCGGCCGCGCGAACACGACCGCGATCAACACGATGATCGCGCATCGCAGGAGCAGCACGAGCAGGTCGCGAAGATGCCGGCGGGACTGGCTCTCATGCCGGCCGGTTCGAAGGAATTGCAACATCGTGAACGGCACCCGTCGAAAGCGGGGCTTCGCCAGCAGATGCGCCAGGATCGGCCCGGCCACCGCGACCGCCCCGAACAGGAATGTCCAGCCCAGGAAGCTCACATCAGCCTCCTTCGCTTGAGCAGATACGCGAGGAACGCCCGGTCCAGAGGCTCGGAGGTTTCCAGCAGACAATAGTCGATGCCGCTCTTGCCGAGTGTCTTCTTGACGTTGTCGAGGAACTCGCCGACCCGCTGCTGATAACCCGCTCGGATCGACTGCGGAAACGTGCGGAGCCTGTCGCCCGTCTCCAGGTCCTCGAATTGAATCAGCCCCTCGTACTCCAGATTGAGCTCCTGGCGGTCCATGACGTGAAAGACGATCACGTCGTGCTTGAGAAACTTCAAATGGGCCAGGCCGCGAAAGATGTCGCTCTCGTCGTCGAGCAGGTCGGAGATCAGTACGACCAATCCCCGCCGTTTGGTCGTCTCGGCCACCGCGTGCAAGACCGCGGCGAGGTTCGTCTGTCCCTGGGTCGTCTTTCGATCCAGGGCCTGCAGGATCGCGTGGATGTGCGTCCGTCGGGACGCCGGCGGCACCTGCGACAGCACCTTCTCGGCAAACAGCATCAGGCCCGTGCTGTCGCCCTGCTTGAGCATCAAATAGCTCAGGGCCGCGGCCAGGAAACAGGCGTAGTCGATCTTTCGCGTTGGGCCCCCCGCAAAAGACATGCTCTTGCTGACGTCGAGCAGAATGTAGACCGTGGTGTTCGTTTCCTGATGGAACCGCTTGATGCAGAGCCGATCCGTGCGGGCGTACACCTTCCAGTCGACGAACTTCACCTCGTCGCCCGGGTGGTACTCGCGGTGGTCGCTGTACTCGACGCTGAAGCCCTGGAACGGGCTCGGATGCAGGCCGGAGAAGAATCCCTCCACCGCACAGCGAGCGACCAGTTCCAGGTTCGCCAGCTTGCTCAAGAAAATCGGATCAAGATATTCGCGATTCGACGCCATAGATTGAAGTGTGATTGTTGATGGTCGATTGTTGATTTAAGGAAGAAGGCAGAGCTCGTTCTTGAAATCAACAATCAACCATCAAACTTCACACATCCCATTATTTCGGCACAGCCACCTTCTCCACCAGATCGCTCAGAATCGCCTCGACGCTGATCCCATCGGCCTCGGCGTTGAAGTTCGGAATCACTCGATGCCGCAGGACCAGTCTGCTGATCGCTTTGACGTCCTCGAAGCTCGGCGTGATGCGGCCCTTCGTCAACGCCAGCGCCTTGGCCCCCAGCGTCATGAACTGTCCCGACCTCGGGCCCGCTCCCCACTTGAAATACTTCTTCACCATCGCGGTCGCCAGCGAATCGGTCGGACGCGTCGCCCGCACCAGGCGGATGCAGTAGGCGATCACCGTGTCGCTCACCGGCGCCATCCGCACGATCTCCTGAAACAGCGTCATGTCCTCCACGTCCAGGACCGGGGAAATCACGTGCTTCTTGCCGGTGGTGGTCTGCTTGACCATCAGATGCTCCTCCTTGGCGGTCGGATAGTCGATATAGACCATGAACATGAACCGGTCCAGCGCCGCCTCCGGCAGCGAATACGTCCCCTCCTGCTCGATCGGGTTCTGCGTCGCCAGCACGAAGAAGGGCTCCGCCAGCTTGTGCGTACGTCCCGAGATCGTGACTTCCCGCTCCTGCATCGCCTGGAGCAGCGCCGCCTGCGTCTTGGGCGGCGTGCGGTTGATCTCGTCGGCCAACACGATGTTGGCGAAAATCGGTCCCTTGACGAACTCGAACTTCCGCTGCTTGGACTGGGCGTCTCGCTGGATGATGTCGGCGCCGGTGATGTCCGAGGGCATCAGGTCCGGCGTGAACTGGATGCGGTTGAACCGCATCTTCATCGCGTCGGCGATCGAGTGCACCATCAGCGTCTTGGCCAGTCCCGGGACGCCCTGCACGATGCAGTGCCCGCCCGCCAGCATGCAGCAGACCACCGAATCGATCACCTCGTCCTGGCCCACGATCACCTGGTGCACCTGTTTCTTGAGCCTGGCGCAGCCCTCGTGAAGCTTGGCGATCAGTTGATCGTGGTCGACCGCCGGCGAAGCTTCGGCCCTGGGTCCCGCCGTCGCGTCCTCGCCGTCGCCCTGCACTTTCTCAATCGTTGCCATAGGCTCACACCGCTTTCTTGTCTCAGGACTGGACTTCTGTAAAATGGATATTGGGCCTATATTCTTCAAGGAAATCTTATTCTTCGATTTCCTTG
>CALMMH010001144.1 GCA_937868145.1 uncultured Phycisphaerales bacterium | reverse complement strand
GCTTGCGTCATTTGCCGCGCAGAGTCTTCAAGGCGCCGCCCCACGCGATCAGTTGACCGAGGATGGCGTTGACGGATTTCTCGTGCATCGCAGCCGGTTTGAAAGTGGTGAAGTTCTCGAAATCGGTGAAGAGCGAGAGCATGACCTGGGCTCGCACGTCGGCCACCTGCAGTTCGCCCATCACCAGCCGGAGCTGCTCCACCGCGCGGACGCCACCGGCGCTGCCGTAGCTGACGAACCCTGCGGCCTTGTTGTTCCACTCCGCGTACAGAAAATCGATCGCGTTCTTCAGGGCCCCGGACGGCGCGTGGTTGTACTCGGGAGTCACGAAGACGTACGCGTCGAAGGAGGCGATCTTGGCGGCCCACGCCTTGGTGTGCGGCTTGCTGTACTGGCCCATCGAAGGCGGAACGGGTTCGTCCAGCAACGGCAGGTCGAAGTCCTGGATGTCCACGACCTCGAACTCGGCGTCCCCCCGTTTTTGGGCAATCCCATGGACCCAGCGGGCCACTGCCTCAGCCTTCCGCCCCGGACGCGTGCTCCCGACGATGATTCCGATCTTGATCATACTATTGCTCCCCTTGATAAGAACTCCGCTCACAGACACGGCAGACCGCCAATACTCACGAGTCGCCGCAGACACCCGCCGGACGCTGCCATCACAGGCCCCGTCACGACAGATTTGCCTGCATTCCCAGAACCGATGATAGATTTACGCCGCCCGCCGCAACAGGTTCTCGTTCAGTCCCGACAATCAGAATCATCCACAGGCAAGAGCCACCGCAAAGAACGCCCCCGGCGAAGCGGCGGACTCCGACTTGACAAAGGCGCCATCTTATGCATATCTCTATGCATAGAATCGTGCATCAGGAGATTGATCGACGTGCACTTGCTCGCCTCCGCCAGACTCAGCAGCCTGCCTCTCTGGACGCTCGACCGCACTCTCCGAACCGCCGCCGTCCGCCTGCATATCGCTTGGCAAGACCATTGATTCCAGCATGAGCCCCCAGAGCTCAATTCGAAACCGGAAATTGCCGGCTCTCCCATGCGGTCCGCTTCCGACTCCTTTTCCTAAAAAAGTCTCTCAACAAGCCCTACGGTTTCGCTCGCTTCGTCCTCCGTCGCGAACCCGATCGAAATCAGATCGTTGGGCTTGGCGTTCTCCGCGAGGAAGTGAAGGCCTTCGTCGGGAGGAATCCGGCCCGCGCCGAGAGTCTTGGTCAGGATGAAAGGCTTGGCCGTGCTCCGGACGACGTCGATCCGTTCCTGCACGCTTTCCGTCCCCTCGTAGCCGGGATAGACAAATCCGGAGAGGTTCAGCGGAAACAGGTACGTATCGACCCCATAGCCCAGCCTCTCGCACAGTTCCACCGTCTGGACCCGGTGGGTGGAGATCCCGGCCAGAAGACCAGCCTCGTGAATCTTCTCGATGAGTTGGGCAAGTCCTTCGATGGAGTCGCTCTTTCTCGGCCGATCCACATATTGCGCGTGAATGACGCAGATCTCGGCCCGATACTCGATCAGGAACGCGAGCTTCTGCTGGTGGCTCTTGATGTCCGAGGTCTCGTCGATCCGCGTGCTGCCCACGAAGTGAATGGGCTCGGGATGGTTGCCCCGCAGCCACGACAGGATCGAGGCGATTCGCTCGTTGGCGCAGGATTCCACCGTGTTGATCCCCAAACTGATGCAACGCTCGATCATCCGCCCGATCGCCGCATCGTCAAAACGGCTGCGATACTCCGCGTTGCGTGCCTCGCTGAAATGCGAATGCCCATAGAACGCATTGGTCCCGCAAAGAACCTTGCTGAAAACCACATTCCCGACGGCAACCTGTTTCATCCGTATGTCCTTCTCTCTTCACAGAACAAGTTGTTGCCCATAGCAACGAGAGCCCGCACCATGGAATCTCCGTTAGCAGACACCCGCCACGGGTCCCCCGTCGTCCCCGGGGTTGATTATAGGCCGAACCGGCCCGTTTGAGCAATGCTTTCTCGCCACCATCCGTCCCACTGTGCTATCAGAGCATTTACATGTCAGGTCAAGACCTCTATAATCTGTGTATGAACTGGAAAGACTATATCGTTGCCGATCCCGAAGACCCCGGGCGGTACCTCGCCGAGTTCCTCACAGGTATAGAGATCGACTTTTCCTACACGCTCACCGTCATCGATGAAGACACGATCAGGCAACGAAGATATAAGGCTACCGAGTGAATCTGGAGCCCGCTCGACCTCTTCAGCCTCCAATCGCTCTCACGATGCTCAGTCTCCGGGACACCTGTCCTTATAGAAGTACCTGGTTCTCTTCAGAGTGTTGCTCTTGGGAAAACGACGACAACCCTCTTTCAAATATTTGCATCCCTCTTGGAGATCGCCCAATTCGAAATGGCACGAGGCAATGCTGGCATAGTCAGACCACGTGAGCACGTGCCCCTGCCGATTGGCCTGAACATACGTATTCAGGGCAGTCTGAAACTCACCCATCTGAGCATACAGCCAAGCCATCCTCGCAAGATCGTGAACAGTCGAACGTAAT
>CALMMH010001143.1 GCA_937868145.1 uncultured Phycisphaerales bacterium | reverse complement strand
GAGGAACTGCCGATTTCCTCCGAGGTATTCGACGCGGCCGACACCAACCAGGACGGCGTGCTCAGTTTCGACGAGTTGGTGGCGGCGGGCGAGGCGATTGGCGAGGAACTTCGCGCCGAGCAGGCCCCTCCGCGGCCAAGTTTGTTCGAGCAGTTCTTCTCTTCCGGGTCCGACGACGACACGACCCCAGAGACGACATTGAATCAGATTCTCTGAACCAAGGGCCCACCGATCTCGGTCGGCGGTCTCTTCGATTCATTATGGATGGGGTCTCCCGGCCGGCGGTTGCCTGCGATGACGGCAGCCACCGAGAGGGAGACCCCTCCTTTCAATTCCCGCGACATGCCCTCATTCTCCGCTCACGCCATTACGGGGACGACTCCGGATGCGGAGTGTCGTTCCGTTTCGCCAGGGAGGGCAGCTGGACGGTAACCGACGTGCCGGTCTGCGGAGTGGACGTGATCGTGATGCCTCCATGGTGCCGGTGGACGATCTGGCGGACGATGGCCAGACCCAGGCCGGCGCCGCCGAAGGCCTGAGACCGGGAGGGATCGACCCGGTAGAAGCGGTCGAACAAATGGGGAAGGGATTTCGGCGGGATCGCGCCGCCTTCGTCATGTACGCAGATGGTGACACGGGATCCCGGCTCGTCCTCCACGTTGACCCGGATGACCCCGCGGGGCGGTCCGTATCGCAGCGCGTTGTCCAGCAGGTTGGTGAAGAGCTGTCGAAGCTCGCCCTCATCCCCACGAACGGAAGTCGCGGAATCACAGCAAAAGACGATCCGGACACCCTGTGATTCGGCTCGACTCTCGAACACCTCCGCCAGCGACTCCAGCAGGAGATCCAGGCGGACCTCCGTCGGATTGGCGACTTCATCGACGGCGTCCAGTCTCGCCAGGACGAGCAGTTGCGAGACGAGCTGCTCCATTCGTCCTATGTCTCGCAGCGAGTCGTCCACGCCTTCTTCGCACTCGGCGACCGTGCGAGGTTTCATCCGCAGCGTTTGGAGGGTGCTCTTCATGATGGCCAGAGGCGTGCGCAATTCGTGAGTCACGTCCGCGGTGAGCTGTTTCTGCTGTTGCACGGCCTTGTTCAGACGCACGAGCATTCCATCCAGCGCCGACTTGAAAGGCTGCAATTCCACGGGGACTTTGCCCATCGTCCGGCTTTTTTCCTGGAGGGTACGGTGCGTGATGTGGTCCAGTTGTTCCCCCGCGTAGGAAATCGGCCGCAGTCCCCAGGAGACGATTCGCGGCACCAAGAGCAGGGCAGCCAGCATGATGCCGCCTCCGAACCATAGCAGGAGTTGGAGAAATTCGACGACCTCATGATGGACGTGGTTGCTGGAGCGAGCCACGAGGATGTTGATGATCTGTGGCCCGGAAGCTTGACGCATCCAGAGAGTGCGGAACCTGGATGTGTGTCCCAGCGCAGTATGATCGGGGAGATTGAACAGGCTGAATGCGCCAATCTGGGGTTGTCTCCCGGCGGGGGGATGAAGAAGCTCCTGGGCCAGAGGGTTCTTGGCGGAAGCGGTGGTGAATAGGTCGTTCGGCTCGCTGTCGGTCCAGACGCGACACTCGGCCGCATATCCGGGGCTCCCGTAGCCGATGATGGCCCGCAATTCAATCTCGTAGTTTGCGTCGCTTCGTTCATCGAACTGGGCGCGGATTCCCTCGCCCATCGCCTTCAAGGTCGCGTCGATGTTGTCCAGAAGGGATTCTTTGAACTCGATGGATGCGGCGACGGATAGGACCACGATGATGACCAGCGTCAGAAGCGACATCAGCAACGACAATTGCAGCCTGATCGACAAGAGTTTCACGCCGGCGTCTCCCGAATCACGTAGCCCAGCCCCCGGACCGTCTGAATCACGACGCTCGTTGCCCCTCTGTCCAATTTCCTCCGCAGAGCGGAGATATACACCTCGACGACGTTCGAGAAATTCTCGGCGTTGAAGTCATAAAGGTGTTCGAGGATCTCGGTCTTGCTGACGATCTGGTCGGCCCGGAGCACCAGGTACTCCAGAAGCCGATACTCCATGTCCGTGAGCGATACGTCGCGGCCCTGGAGGGTGACGCGTCCGCTGGCCGTGTTCACGCACAAGCCGCTGACGCACACCACCGGCTCCGGCCGCTGATAGCTCCGCCGCACCAACGCCCGGCAGCGGGCGATCAGCTCGCCGGTCTCGAACGGCTTGGTCAGGTAATCATCGGCGCCCAGCTCCAGCCCGCGCACGACGTCCTGCCTCGTATCGCGCGCCGTCAGGATCAGCACGGGCGTCTGCCGTCCGTCGTCGCGAAGCTCGCGCAGGATCGTCAGCCCGTCCACCTTGGGCAGCATCGAATCGAGGATCACCAGGTCGTACGGGTTGGACATGGCCTGGTGCCGTCCGTCCTCGCC
>CALMMH010001142.1 GCA_937868145.1 uncultured Phycisphaerales bacterium | reverse complement strand
CCATAGAAAGGGCCGCGAGACACCTCGCAGCCCGATTCGTATGCAGTCTGCACGACCCTATACCAATCTGTTCCGACGAAGCCACCCGAGGGCAAGAGTGCCCATCCCGGCAAGAACCAGGGCGCCGGGAGCGGGAATCACAGGGGTTGAAGGTCGACCGGAAGAAATCACCCTGTCAGGGAGCATACGCATACCAGGCGATTCCCTTGTACGTCCAGACCGCCGGGTACTTGTCGATCAGCAATCGTTTCTCCGTTTCATCCACCGTGAAGAAGTCGTATTCCAGGCAGGAACTCCGGAACCGATACACCGGCACCGTTCCCGACGCCTGCTTGGCCGACGTGAACGCATAGAATGCGATGCCTTCGTAGGTCCAGACCTCCGCTGGGTGCTTGGCGATCATCGACTCCTTTTCAGTCTCGTCGATTGTGTAGAGATGGCCGCCGCGGGCGGGTGAGCCAAAACGGTAGACGGGACTGGCGCTCGTGTCCCCGGGGCGGAGCAATGCCTGATATGCGGTCCCTTGGTAGGCCCAGATCTGTGGGGAGTCGTCGATCAACAAGTCCCGCTCCGCCGCGTCGGCGGTGTAGAAATGGCTGAGCGTCACAGGCGACCAGAACCGGTAGACCGGGGCGATAGCCGCCCTGACGCCGGAGGTGGTGTAATTGACGGTCAGCGTCGAGCTGTTGAGGGTCACGCGAAAGCCGCCGGTCAGTTCCAGGATCTGATCGATGTCCATGTACACGTAGAGTTGCGAGGTGTCCCACAAATCGTCCAGAAGAGACTCCGGCAACTTGAATGTGACTGCCTTCCAATCGCGTTCGACGCCCGTCAACATGCCCAGGTAGCGGCTATTCACGAAGATTACATCGTCTTCGCCTTCGTCCGAATCGACGTCCCAGGCCTCGATGGTGAGCGTGGCCGACTCGATGCCGTTGGCGTCGGGCGGCACGCGGCCTGCCACCTCGTGCATCCACCCCCAGTCCTCATTGGACGTCCGATGCCAGGGCGATTGGTCCTCGTGCCAGTTGCAGGGGTCCTCGGAGACCTCGCGCGGAACAAGAAACCACACGCCGGCGTCCTCATCCCAGGAATTGTCCTTATAATTCATCACATCTTGAACCGTCACAATCTGGGATGCGCTCGTCACGCCGGCCAACAATAGCAACACACCGAACCCGAATCTCCGTACCGTTTCCATTTCCAGACCTCCTCTTCTTCGACAGGCTCCAATGCCTCGTTCCGACCTGTCAAAAACCATCGTTTCCCCATGATGGACATGCATGAGAACCCAAAGAAAAAGCCCCGGACAGAACCCACGGTTCCGTCCGAGGCGTTAGATATCCCACTTGTGACCGCTCTTCAATGAGCAGCCCTATGCCGTTCAGACATCCAGCTGAACTGACGCCAGGCCGTTACATGCCCCCAGTCTATGACCGGCAAGGCACGTTTGTTCCGGCCAGCCAGACTTTCATAATCACTATACCCCCCCTTTCTCCAGGGAGTCAAGTCCCTTCCTCTCGAGTTTTCAACTCCCGCCCCCACCCCACAATGTGTGGTTCTCCCATCAACCAGGTCATGTTTGTATCCTATCCAACTCCCTCCGCGGAGCCGATGCTCATCCCCCGGCAATTGCGGTCCCACAACCGCCGCCAGCACTGTCGCGACGGTACGATTGCCGGAAGAAACACCCCAGGATGGAGGGGCCGCCAAATTTTGGTAAAATGCGAAATGGAACCTTGCAGAGCCTGTGGGGCTGCGGTAAAGTTTATGCCGACATTGAGAAGTTCGAGGCCTATGTTAGTGCGGAGCGATCATTATCCAAAACGTGGAAGGAGAACGCCTATGAAGACCGCGGTCATTCTGTGCACAGTTGCTGTGTCCCTTTGCTTACCCTCTGCCGCCTTTTCGCAAACTACGCTGGATCAGGCAAAGACCGAGAGTATTCTCAAGCAACTGACGAGCCAACCGCGAAAGACCTGGATTTCCGCCGGGACGATCCAGGGGACGCACTACGAGAGACGCGATCCCGTGATCACGGATTCCGCAACCATCGACGAGAAAATAGCCCAGGCCGTCACCGAGTACAAGGCGGACACCGCCAAGAATGAGACGTCGACCGACCCTCAGGAACTGGAGCTCAAGGCCATCCCGTTCAACGTGAAGTATAAGCTCGCCAACACCTATACGATGACGTCCACCGAAGTCGTTGACTACGACGGCGAGCGGTTCCGCTGGGAAATCACCACGAGTTCGCGTACCGATTCGATCAGGCCGGACGCGACTGTAGCGACGAACCCATTGATCGATGCGTTTCAACCGGATGTGAACAAGTATCGCGTTTTCACCTGGGATGGACAGGGATACGCGACCACCTGCAATGGCGGAGAGACGGTCGTTGTCGATGTCGACAACAGACTGCCGCGAAGCGTGAACGGTCCTCTGACGGCAGGCCTGATTCCCTGGGGCAACGACAAGTTTTCTTATGACAGCCTTGCGGACGCAGACATCGTGGCCACCAACTCCTTTGATGGCGCCGTAAAGACGATTCACTTATCAATTGCGCATTCTGACGGCTCTGCGACCCAAGTGAACTTGGACCCCGCGAAGAACTACGCTGTAACGTCGGCCACGTTGACGACCTCCAGTGGATTCGAGGTCAGCTACAGACTTTCCGACTACGCCTCGTTCGACGGACAGTGGGTGCCTTCCTCCGTCGTCGTTGAACGAAAGAACGTTGGTGAAGAGAATCAAATGCCGACCGTGGAGCAGTGGAGCAATATCAAGGTTGTCAGCACGGCAGCCCCGGCACTGAACCGTTTTGCCGTGGATTTGGCCCTGAACGCCCTGGTTGAGTATCTCACCCCTGCGGCGGCGTCTTCAAGCCTTTATGTCAACTCCGGCGAGACAGACATGGATACGCTGTTGGGGGAACGTCTAGCCTATGGGTTGGGGGAAGGCAAACGATACCAGAACTGCGCGACCGTGGCTCTCCAGCACGTGGCCTCCCAGTTCGGCAAGCCGGTTCCTCACGCCGCCATGACAGATCTCGTGAACACCGCCGGCGTCACGAATCTGTACGATCTGAAGCAGTCCGCCCAGGAATCGGGTCTCTACGGAAGGATCGTAAAGACCGATGTGGCCGGTCTGCGGAACCTGGGGACAGCCAAGGCAATTCTGCACCTTCCGAGCAAAAGCCATTTCGTCGTCGTCGACCATGTGGACAACCAGTACGTCTGGCTGGTCGATCTATCGAACAAAACATTCTACTATCCGAAAAGCGTCGCTTCCCTGCCGCTGGAGTGGACGGAAGGCACGGCCCTGTTGCTGTCCGACCAGCCGATCACGGGCGAATTCGCCGGGATTCCTGACGCCGCAACCAAAGACACTGTCGGAGGAACAACCGGCTACGCCTGCAACAGACTCATCCAGGAAGAGGATATTGTGACGTGTACCCAAGTGGGCGCAGACTGCCAGGGTCTGTATATCTTCTTCTTCGAAGTGTGGGGATGCGGGCCTGCTGCCAGCGGCACTTGTTCAACACACGAGATAATTTCCCGGCAGTACACCCCATGCGTCATGGATCCGGTCTTTGGCTGTACGGTCTTCTCCAATTGGTACTACAAGACCACCGAAGCTTGCACCCCGTGATCGTCCTATTGTGAATCCAAAGGCGGCTCGTTCGGGTCGGCCGCAGACTCGACGAAGTCGGTTCGTTCGAGCCAGTACTCGCTGAAGAAAGCCAGATCCTGGCTGTCGATCCGTTGATCTGAATTCAGATCCAGCTTCGCGTTGGGACCGTTCGGATCGGAATCGGTTGTCGTGCGCCATCGGGAAGACAGAATCGCAAGGTCCTTGAAGTCGACGATGTGGTCGCCATTGAAGTCCCTGGACGCCACGTGCGTGAAAGAGAGAGTCTCCACAAGGACTTGGGAGCTTGCGATACCACTGTAGAGCATGACGTCACAGGAACCGCGCGATTGGGCATAATAGTCGAGGACGAACCAGTCGCCGGCAAGAGGGTCCCAGCCAGGTACGCCGAAGTTGTCGCCGGTCGAGAGCGAGAACCCTGCTCCCATGCCCGGGTACTCCTGGACCAATGCACCCCGTCCGGCTGCATCCAGGCAGGATTCCTCGTAATTCTTCCATACCGGACCGTATCCCCTGGCGCTCAGCACACCGTAGGCTGCATCGTCCCAAGATGTGTACAGAGTCCCCGCCCAAAATCTATCGCTGTCCGAGCTGACGATCAGGACCAGATGCGTGCCCACCATGACGTCGCGATATACCGCCGTTTGGTTCGGATCGACTATGCCCAAGGGCGTGATTTCATCATATCGGTAGACGGTCGTCCACACGGCGGCATGCGCAACTGAAGCGAGAACCACAACAAGTCCAATTGTACGGAACGCCCTCACGGCAAGCCACCCTCACAGCGATCATTTTGTATTCCCCGACCTTGCGGCACATCATCCTATGCCGGACCATTGCTCTACGGCCTGGACACGCCGGCGCAACGGCCGCTCCAACAAAAGCCAGTTTATCGGATTTGAGGGTGAATGTCAACTCGGCGTGCCACGACATCATGCCGTTCACGTCGAAGGCCGCCTCCAGGCGAGTCCTCGAAACACACTGCCAACCGGGGTAGCCACGTTCCCCCATTATGAGCGTGATTTCCTGAGGCCCCCAGCACCCAGGAAGACCGACGCATCCCCCAGGTTCAACAACTGTCTTCCCTCGCCGCGCAACCGACGGATCCGCCTAAAAGGATTCCACATCAACGTCGGCAAGGTACTTCAACACCACCACCGTGCCGGACATCCAATCCATCTCGAACGAATCCCAGTAGAACATACGCAGGCACACCGGCAGCTTCGTCGTCACATCGACGACCACCTCGTACTTCACCGGCATGTCGCGACCCGCGTACGTCTTTCTCATCCAGGTGATCTCGTACACGTACAGGTTGCCGTTCAAGCCTGTGCGGCACCACGCGGCGTCCGACGGGATATCCGCGAACGAGAACCCCAGGCATCTCTCCATGAAAGTCCTCACGTTCGCCAGCGAAGCATTGTCGAGCGAGTAGACCTTCCCTGCTCCAATATCCTCTTTCTCTCCTATGGCCAGATCGTAGACAATGCATTCCCGATCCGTAATCTGACCCACGAGATTCAGGTCGCGGGCAACCCAGAGTTCGTAGATGGCCTCCTCTGAGACCGGATCGAATCCCACAATGCGGACATTCTTCGCCTGGCCGAAGGCTCGCACCACGTCGGCCAGAGCCACCCCGGAAGTGCTCTGCGTATAGTGAAAAAGGGCGACCAGGACAAACACAGCGGCAACCGCCATGGCGGGCTTCAAGATCCTTCTGGCCAAAGGACGGAGGGCAGCGCCTCTCAGAACACCCCGACTGCGAGAAAGAACCGACTGCGGCTTGCGACGAATGATTACGACTCGGATGGGGTAATCGCTGTAGGGATCCCCGGGCGCCGCAGCAACCCCTTGACCTTCGTCAATCGTGCTGTAAACAGTGGCCACGCCGGAATCCGGACGCTCGGCGATGTCGAAAACAACTTGAGGCATGGCGTTGTTTTCTTCCACACACCTCCGCCAAAGCCTGCCTCTTCGCGAACGGGTCCGTTCATAGAGTCGCTGAAGCGACTGCGCCTGCTCCCCGGTGAGACCCAGTTCCCGCAGAGTCCGAAGGTCCGCAGCGCACTGAGGGCAATGATCCACGTGCACCGTGATCGGAGTCGGAATCCGCAAGTCCGTTGACGGCATTGCCAAACCCGGCAAAAAGGGCTTGGCTCGCGAGCAGGGAACGGGAACATCCAGACACCGGAAGTGAGAATCCAGGATATCGATGGCATTTGTCTCTATGGGAACACGCCGTCCATCGTCCCGGCGCACCGCCATTTCGTAGAAGTACTCCGCCAATCCCGAACTCGCAGCACTATGCATCCAATCGCACATATCTCTCCCTCCCTTCATCACATTCTTCGCCGCCGCTCCCTGTTCGAAAACGTGGGTGGACACAAGATCGGCCGCTCTTATCCTCCCAAAGGGAAACCAGCGGCTGTCTTCGTGCGTCCCTACATTGACCCACGCTCATCCTTGCCCGAAATACCATCCCGTGTTAGGTTTCTCGTCGCTTCCCTGAAGCCTCTCGCCGGCAATAAAACACATAACCATACGACCGACCAAGTGGGGCACACACATTCTGCAAGATGCGTCGCCAAAAACTCGCTCGTATACACCACTGTCAGGTAAAGCTTGGCCCTCATAGTTCGCTTCGTTGTCATACCACATGGTGCAAGGGCGATAATAGTCTACTGCCTCGACACCCTGGAGGCAAGCACAAAAAGAAGGCACAACACAAGTTTTTTTTAGTCCCCCTGTCCCGGCATCGGCAAACAGTATCCCTCGGTGTTGGTCGCGAGCCCCCCCCTAGTGGTCCTCTTTCGCACCAGCCTCCATCACCTCGGCCCAAACCCGCAGGAAGTTCTCTCCGCAGATCTTTCGAATATCTCCTTCGCTATACCCCTTCCGGAGTAGCTCATGGATCAAGTTCGGGTAGCAGGACACGTCCTCCAAGCCCACGGGAACCTCTGTCACGCCATCGAAATCGGACCCCAAACCAACAGACTCGACACCCACCAGTCGGACAATGTGGTCGATATGGGCCGCCACGTCGGAGACGCGAACCTTGCTGAACGAAACCGCTTCCCATCGCTGCCGAATGTAGCGGTCCCTCTCGTCCCCCTCCAGACGGTTTTCGACAATGTGCCGTCGAATATCATTCCGAGTCTGTACAAATTCAGCGTTGGTCGTCGCACCAATGAACATGGATCCGAAATTCACTTGAATGACGCCCCGTTTCTTCGCCAGCAGTCGGATCATGTCGTCGCTCATGTTCCGATGCCATCCCGGCGTGAAATGCCGGCACGAGGAATGAGTCGCAACCACCGGCGATTTCGAGATCTCCATCACCTGATAGAAGGCTTCGTCCGAAACGTGCGAGACATCCACGATCATCCCCAGGCGGTTCATCCGGGCCACCACCTGCCTGCCCAAGGGACTCAACCCGCGCCACTGGGGCCCCTCGTCGAAAGACGAATCACAGATCTGGTTGTTCTTCGAGTGCGTCAAGGTGATGTACCGGACGCCGCGCGAATAGAAATAATCCAGATTATTCACATCTCCTTCAATGGCGGAGCCGTTCTCAACGGCCAGGCAGAGCGAAACGCGCCCGGCGCCGAACTGCGAGCGGACCTCGCCGGCCGAACGGGCGAGAACAAACTTGTCGGGCCACTGGCGAGCGAAGCCCTCCACCATGTCGATCGTCTCCTCGGCATACGCCTTGGCGCCGCCCTTGGCTTCGTATTCCGGGGACACGTAGACGGCCATGAACAGAGCGTCGAGACCGCCCTGCCGGGCCCGGACGTAATCAAAATGCCCGCCCTCGATTCGGCCGGAGATATCCTGCATCCGTTTCTGCAGTTCATACGGCGTATCCA
>CALMMH010001141.1 GCA_937868145.1 uncultured Phycisphaerales bacterium | reverse complement strand
AATCGGTGTCACCGTGGACCAGTGAGCGGCCCCATTTGGACATGCTGTCCACGATTCCGCACGCAGGTTCCAAGACGGTTGTGAAGCGGTCACTGGCTCGGCCTTCCAGAGGCCCAGCGGCCCGAGTCTGAGCTCGTGCACGGCGGCGATGGCGCGCAATACTTCGCGACGGTCGTCGCGCGGAAGGTCAGCGGGCAGCGCCAGGCCCATGCCGAGCAGATGCCCGTCGGCGTGCTCGTGGCCGACGAAGGCAAGCGGTAAAAATGCGAGATGTGGGGCGTCTGCTGCATTGCCATCGGAGTCGTGGCCGCTCAGCATTCTGCGGACTTGTTCGGAGAGGCCGTTACTGTGACTGAGGATCGCTTCCCGCCAGCGGCTCGTAACGCCCAGTGTTGAGATGAGATCGAGTTCCGGATACGGGCCTTGCTTGGCGCGAAGCTGCAACACCAGGAAATGGGGGCTGAAGACCGTAGTCGCAACACTGACAGTAGCTGCCTCCTGAGCATACCGCGCATATCCCTGATAAAGGGAAAGCCTGGGCGGATGTTGCAACGGTGGTTGGTTGCCATACTCCTCGCGAAGACGCTTGCTTGCGGCTTTCCTGAGACTTGGGTCCTCCTCCTGCACTTCCGCCACCTTGAGAGCGCCATAATCTTCAGCGGCCGCGACGTTGCATTGCTGTTCGAGATAGTCGAGTGTGCCGGGTCCCGGGATGCGCAGATGGATGATCGCGTGCGCGTCATCTGGCACCCAGTTCGGCTTACCGATCTCGTTCGGTTCGGCCAACCACATCTGCACCAGCGACGTAGAGTGACCGATGCGGGTAACTTTGGTACATAAACTCGCCAGCGCCTTGCGATAATCTGCCGGAGGCTCAAGGTCCGGCCAGTGTATATAGACCCTGTCGTCTTCAAGCCAGGCGCGGGCGAATACACGCTCCTGACGGTCACGAGTCAACGGCAGCGAATGCAGCAGGGCTTTCGATGGGCCGGCCTTGTCGTTGACAGGAACATAATGCGTGACAACCGAGCGCTGCATTGCTTCCGGCGCAACAATCATCGGCGCTGAGATTTCACCTCCGCACTCCGTCCCTTCCAGCCACAGCAGTGCGGCGCGTTCCGCAGGATCGGCGCCGGTCTGGAAATGAGCTGCCGCGAGGGCCATGAATACCCGTCCCGGATGCGGCGGCCATTCTGCGCGCTCCCGGTTGTCCGGCTCGGCTGAGGCGGCGAAGCCGTTGAGGTAGCGAATACCGAAGGCCAACACTTTATGCCCCTCCTTCCGTACCTTCCTTGGTCGCCTGCAACTGACTGAGACGCACCAGTTTGAGCAATTCTTTCGAAGGCTTCAGTGTGACGGGTTTCTCGCGCCAATTGAGTCCACTTTGCCGGGCGGCAGCGATTGCGTCGCTGAGCAATACGATGGCCTGCTCGCTGGTCAACTCGAACTGTCGCGGCGGCGTGCCGGGCCGTTCGAGTAGTTCCCACACCATCGGACCGGCCGGCCAGAGCAGGCTTCGCGATCGCAGACCCACACCCGATTCGAAGGCAAGCGTCGCGCCGCACAGACCCAGGGTGGCCAGCACGGCTTGCGCAACCTCATCGGTCGCGTCGTCGGTCTTACCGTTGAACGGGAATCGCAACCGCCGGAGGCAGATCAGGGAAAGCGTGGTTGTTTGTTCAGCGTACTCAATAGTTGCACCAGCGTAGTAGTTATCGTCCGCCTTCTGATCGCGTCGTTTTGGGTAGGGCACGCTGGAATGATTGATTTCCGAGGGTGACACAGCGCCCCTGGCATTCGAATCAGAAACTTTCCACGAACCGTCGGAATTCTTCTGCACTTTCACGGCGGCACGAATTTCCAGCGGATCGCGGCGAACGCCGCGCAGCAGATCACCGACTTCCGCTCCGACCCCGACAATCTCTGAGACCACAGCACGCTCAAACTTCGGCCCCAATCCGCCCTTCGGACCGGTGGAATCCCACATGCCGAAGATGAGCGCCGTAGGACAAAGTTCGAGCACCGGCGTGGCATTGGCGAGACTGACGGTGTTAAGCGCTCTCCCAATTTTCGATTGACGGAAGGGGACGCCATCGAGTTCGCTGTCGCGCAAGATCGCATCGGCAAGGCGATGGGGCGCCTGCAGGCTGGTGATTTTTCCCACGGCGTCGATCAGACGCCCCGCCTTCCCATCCGCTTCCACATCCCCGGTCGGACCGTGCTCTGAAAAGTCCACCTCCACCAGCGGCAGCCCGATTTTACTCGCGGCAACTGCCTCCTGCAGCGCCAGTTCCATGCGGTTCGCCTGACTCCGCACGCTGTCGAGCAGCACACATCTGACCGGCGCATCGCGCCCTGGAATCCGCCGTTGTTCGATCGCATACACGGCCCCCGCAAACGTGGGTGGAAAAACTTTGTCACCTTCGCCGCCGACGGGTTGAAGTCGCCGACGGCACCGGAACGCAGCGGCATGACCTGCTACAGCGTGCTTCACATCATCCAAAGTCAGGGTCTTGGGCTTTGTCTCGCTCATTCTTGTCCTCCTTTTTTATGTAATACGTTTGTACAACAAGTGTGTCTATACGAGGTTGAATACACCACTCCGACGAAACTTGTTACGTGTCAACTGCCCTTAACAAAAGCAAAAGCACTTCAAGAACATCCTTGAATTATAAGACGTCCGATGGTAGCATGAACCCATCACGAGGTGCCATATGAAGACAAGCCGCAAGATTACACTCGACCTCCCCGAGGATTTATTCGCAGAGGTGGAGAAGTTCAAAGAAAAGAGCAACATTGCCGATACCAAGGCTGCCGTCTTTGAACT
>CALMMH010001140.1 GCA_937868145.1 uncultured Phycisphaerales bacterium | reverse complement strand
CCGGAGAGACGGGCAATTCGTCCGAAGGCCTCTACCTCACGGTCAAGGACAACTCCAACAAGTCCAAGACCGTGACACACCCGGACGCTGCGGCCACCGTGGCGACCGCCTGGCAGGAATGGGCGATTCCGTTGACCGAGTTCACCTCGGCCGGCGTGAAGATGACGGCGGTTGACTCGATCGTCATCGGCGTCGGCAACCGGACCAGCCCGACCGCGGGCGGCGCCGGCACGGTGTACATCGACGATCTCGGCTTCGGCACGCCGCTTCCGTGATGATCGTTTGTTGAAAATGACGGGGAGCCGTCCCACGTTCTCAGCGACGTGGGACGGCTCCTTGCATTCCCTGCGTCCCACAGGCCCTCCGATCGACCCCAAAGCGCACCTGCACATCGGCGGATCTTGTCTGCGCCAATCGTACTTCCTGTAGCCCCATTGCGTCATCCAGACCTCGCGCGCCGCGCCTCTGCAATAGACAATCGTGGCAGACTGAACACTTCGCCGATTTCACACACATTTTTTTCGCAGACCGCCATTTCCAGATCCCGGCGTCCGTGTGACACGTCTTTCAGTACTGCTATCGCCGGACGCGAACAAGACTCCAGCGCATCTCGCCGAACCAGGTTCCGACTCCTCGCATGATCCCTGGGAAAATGCCGGGGTATTTGTCTCAAGATCTTGAAGCGGTCCAGCCGAAGCCAGGGGGACACACGGGTGGAAGGTGATGGGTTTACAAACGATGCGGTCGTAGAGAGCAATGTTGTCTTTGTAGTAGAGGAGCCCTTGTGATCAAGCAACATGTATTCCTGACAACGGCGTGCCTGATCTTGTTCATTTCAGCTCAGGCGAATGCCGCGGCGACAACGTGGACGGGAAACGGAGCCGGGAGTCTCTGGAGCGACGCGGACAACTGGAGCGCGGGAGAGCCCGGCGCCGGCGACACCGCGCAGTTCGCCACGGAGGGGATGTTGGTCAATTTCGACGGCGACTCCACGATCGGCGGACTGGAGATCGGCGCAGACGCCGCCGGAAGCCGCTGGTTGATCCTCGGCCAGTTCACTTTGACCTCCAGTTCGATCGTGAACGATTCGACGGAGGGCACGCTGCTGGATCTGGCGACGGACCTGACCGCTCCGGTAGGGGGCTTGTCGGTGTTGGCGGACGCCGCGCCGATCAGTCTGGGCGGCGGCGGGCCCGACTACCTAGAAACCATCACGCTCAACGGCGATCTTGAGATCGCAGGCGACGCCGATACCTATCTCTATGGTCAAGTCACCGGCGCCGGCGGTTTGACCAAGAACGGCGCCGGAACGTTGACCGTTTTCGTCTCGGAGTTCATGAACGACTTCCAGGGCGATGTCACCCTCAACGACGGTCTGCTGGTCCTTGAGGGGTTCGACGCGGACCCAATGGCGGACCCGACGGGCAGCGCCCTCGGCGAAGGCGACCTCTATCTGTATGGCGGCACGCTGGCCATGACAGGCAACCTGAGCGACGACTATGAAATGCTCAACCCCACCCAGACCATCTACGTCGGCGGTCCGGACGGGAATACGGTGACATTTGACGCGGCGCACGTCGCTGCCGAGATCTCCTTGGGCGACGGCGTGTCCATCAACCGCTACGCGGCGGGGCTCGAGGATCCGAACGACGGCGGGGGGGACGCGCCGATCATGAACAGCCTGGTCTTGGGCTATGACAACGGCGGCGGCGACGTCGTGGCCGCGAACCTGGTCCTCGGCAATCCCACGGACGGCGACAATCTGTTGTTCGAGTTCGAATTGATGGATGAGGAAGATCCCGAGTCCTCGACGATCACGTTGCTCGGCCCCGACGTGCAACACAGTCTGACTGCGTACGCGGAGGTGGACATCGAACACAAGATCACCGGCGACGGCGGTCTTCTCATCGCCCCCGGAAGCAGCTTCGTCGTCCTGTACAACACCGAGAACGATTTCACCGGCGGCCTCGAGATGGCCGGAGGAATCCTGATCGTCAACGATTCCGACCAAGTCGGGACCAGCACGCTGGGCACCGGAACGTTCGCCATCACCGGCGACGCCTCGGATCCCTCCAAAGTCATCGTGGGCGGAATGCCGACGGAGATCTACTACGACGACGGCGACAGCGCGTGGAAGGACGAAGACGACAACCCCTGGGACGGCAGCATCGGAACCATCGAGATCGGCAATGACGTCGAGATGCAGGGGAAGTTCGTCGCGGCGGGCTTCACGGAGGTGGAGATGGACGACCTGTTCGACACAGGGGACGACGTTCCCGTCGCGCTGGTCGGTTCGAATCTCGAGATCTCCGGTCCTGTGACCCTTGTGGGCAACACGGAACTTGCGGTCGTTACCGTGGACGCCGAAGTAGAGGACGACGTCCCGGATGAACCCCTGGAGGCGCTGGACGTGCCCGACAACTACTTCACGCTGGAGATCTCCGGCGCGATCGGCGAATCGGGCGGATCGCGCACGTTGACCAAACACGGCGACGGAACCTTGATCCTCAGCGGCGTCAATACCTTCACCGGCGGCCTCATCGTCAATGAAGGCACCGTCCAACTGGACGTCGCGGACTCGATCGCGACGGCGCCGCTGACAATCCAAGAGGAAGGAACCATCGAGTTCGGCGCCGACCAGACACTCAAAGGACTGAACGGCTCCGGGCTCCTCGACGCCCAGGCCAACAGCCTCACGCTGGGCAACGGCCAGAGCGACTTCGATGGCACGTTCGAGAATCTGTTGGACGTGACTGTCGTCGACGGCGCCCATGTGATTGATGCGGACATCTCCGCGAACTCGCTGGCCGTCGATGGCGGAACGCTGACCATGAACGGCAACATCGGCTCCGACAGCGCCATCGTCATCGCCAACGGCGCCACCGCCGTCATCAACGGCGACGTGGAGTTCTACTTCGGAGACAGCATCGAGAACTCGGGCACCCTGGTCGGCGACACGAACTCCCTCGGCGACGTGGCCGTCGATCTGAAGAACGACTCGACGCTGAAGGCGGACGAGGACGGTCTGGTCGCCTCGTCGGTCACCATCGATGCCGGCGCGGCGGTGACGCTCGACACCAGCGACGGCCTGCTGACCCTGGACGACCCGACGTTCGATGGAGACGCCACGATCACCCAGACGGGCGACAGCACCGCCTCCATCGACGATCTCGACAACCAGGCCGGCAACACCATCACTCTCGACGGCGGCACGCTCTACCTGACCGGCGACGAGATCTGGGCCAGCGGCGGGGCCGGCGGCGGCATCACCGCCGAGGCGGGATCGACGCTCATCGTCGACGGCCCGACGGAGAACATCGACGACATCACCGGCGCCGGAACGATCGTCAAGACGGTCAACGCCTTCGCGTCGCAAGACGACTACCTCCAGGATCTCGGCACGGTCGACGGCAACGATCTGACGCTGGGCGACGCGACGATCGCCACCTCCCAGGGCGGAACGTTGGAAATCGAAAAGGATGTTGAGATCGAAGCGGGCTCGACGGTGGGGATCGTTGGACAATCCACCGTCGTAGTGCCGGCCAGCCAGACCTTGACGGCCTCCGACAACGCGACCCTCGACATCGGCGGCGAGGCGCAGATGCAAATCAATGGCGCGTTGAGCGTGGACGCCGGACAGACGTTGAACATCACCGGCGGCGGAACCGTCGCGATCAACTCCAGCAACGCGGGCCTCGGCGCCACGGCCGTCCTGGCGGTGGCCGATTCCACACTGGCCCTGGGCAGCGAGTCCGCTACCGGCAGCGCCCAAGTCACGCTGACCGACGCGGTCGTGCAGGCCGCCGTCCCCAACGTGGCGATCCAACAGGCCAACGTCAGCGGAAACGTGCAGTTCACCGGCAACGCCGTGACTGTCCAGACGCTGGACACTTCCGCCGGCGCGGCCACTCTGACGACCGGCCAGAGCGGCGTGCAAGTCGCGGCCCTGAGTGGCGCCAACAACGTGGCGCTTGCCTCAGGAAGGATCACGCTGACCGGCGACAGCGAGGCGTTCCAGCAGACCCTCACGGTCTCCTCGGATGCGGAAGTGGAAATCGACCCGAACGCCGTGTTGGGCGGCTCGATGACCCTCGCGGGCAATGGCACGATCGACGGCACCGTCCTCGGCGCCGTCACCGTCGACGACCCGAACGCCGTCCTGGACGGCACAGGTGTGTTCCAAGGCGGCTTGACTATCACCAGCGGAACGCTCGAGCCCGGCCACTCGCCCGGCGAGATCACCGTCTCCGGCGGCGACTTCGTGCTGGGCGCCACGGCGACCTTGAACGTCGAAGTGGATGAAGAAGGCAATCACGACAGCATCCTCATCACGGACGACAGCAACGCCAATTTCGTCACGGGCGCCAAGGTGGTCGCGGTCGCCGTCGGCAGCGCGCCGGACGGCACCTACGACATCGTCACCCTCGACGGCGACGGCAGCATCCAGGTCGACGGCGCGAACCAGGTGGCGGACGCCAATCTCGCCGATTTCATTGAGAATACGGATCTGGCGACCATCACTTCCCTTGTGGTCGACGACACGGGGAAGGTCGTGGAGATGAGCGTCGACTTCACAACGAACGAAGAGTATCTCGCCGACACCGAGTCTCGCACCGTCCGCAACTTCGGCGACATGCTCGACAGCAATGACTTCAGCGAGAGTGCGAGCGAAGACCTGCTGGAGGTTGTCGCGCAGGCGCAGGCCTCGGACGATGTCGCGGGATCGTACGCCCAGATGACCAACCAACTTCAAGCTTCCGCCGCGACGACCGCGTCGAACGTGATCTCCAGCGTGAACACGAATCTGGGCCGACGCATGCAGGACGCCCGCACGGTCGCTCGCGACACGCTCAACAACCCGGCGGCCGGCCGCCTGCTGGCGTCGCTGTCGCCGACCGCCGTCAGCGAGTCTTCGAACCGTGGCCTCCAGGGCTTCTTCCAGGGATACGGAAGCTGGGGCGACCGCGACGACGACGGCGGCGTCGCAGGCTACGACTACGACACCTACGGCTCCCTGATCGGCGCCGAGCAGTTCATCCGCGAAGACGTGCTCCTCGGCGGGTCCATCGGCTACGGCCGCACGAACGTCGACAGCGACGACAGTCTGTCCTCGCTCGACGTCGACTCGTTGTCCCTGTCTCTCTACGGCACGTGGTTCGACAGCAATCGTTACCTCAGTTTGACGGCCGGCTACGGACACCACAGCTACGATTCGATCCGCGAGTTGGAGTTTGCGGATCTCCGCGCCGACGGTGATTTCTCAGGGGACACCTTCACGTTCGCGCCGGAAGTCGGCACGCTGTTCCGCTACAAGTCCCTCAGCATCGAACCGTACGCCGGCTTGACCTACCTGCACTTCCATCAGGAAGGGTACACGGAAGACGGGGCCGGCGACGCCAACCTGTCCGTCAGCGCCGACAACGAGGACGCCGTGTCCACCGAATTGGGAACGCGGTTCCGCAAGATGTGGACGCTCGACAACGGCGGCTACCTGATGCCCCAGTTGCAGCTCGCCTGGCGGCACGATTTCGCCGACGAGGTCGTCACGGTTGCGCAACTGGCCGGAGCGACCACGTCCTTCCGGACCACGGCCATCGACACCGTCAGCGACGTGTTTGACATCGGCGTCGGCGTGGATTGGCAGATCGACAAGAACAAGACGTTCTGCACGCAGTACGACGCCGAGCTCGGTTCCGGATTCGAGGCCCACACGCTTCAGGCGTGCATCAAGATCCTGTTCTGAGCCGCGACGGATCAGAAGACAGCAACGAAGAATCCGGCCCGCAGTCGAGAAACCCTCTTGGCTGCGGGCCGTGTCTGTTGGGTCCCGGCAACGCGGTCTTCACGATGCGAGAATCCTCCGGACACTTGCAGATTGTTCCCTGGCGGGCGCGCCATAAAAAAGGGTGTGCCGATGCACACCCTATGACCGCCTCATATCGTTCCGCTCGTCAGAAGCGAGCGGGCCATTCTCGGGAGACTCGCCGTTTCACTTCTTCTTGCCGAAGAAGCTCTTCTTTTCTTTGCCCGGCTTTTCGGCCTTCGCGGGTTTTTCCGCTTTGGCCTTCTTTTCCTTGGCCGTTTTTTCGGCCTTGACCGTCTTCTCCTTGCGAGCCTTCGCCGGACGTTCCGACCGGTCGCGGCCGGCCATGAAGGAGACGCCGACCACAATGAGCGACACGACGATCGCGCCGCCGAGGAGATACCAGACGAAACTCTGAGTGGAGGAAAGAATCGAAGGAGTCACGCCCCGCAGGCCTGCGACCGCGACGATCGCGGTGTACAACAAAGCCAGCATGGGCAGGAACAGGAGCATGCCGAGGATGTTGCTTTGAGCATCCGGCTCGGGTTCCGCATACATCGCGCCGACCGCGGCGGGCATGATCGCCACCGGTTCCGGCACGGGCATTTCTTCTTCGGCGCCGGCGGCGTGGTCCGCTTCGGCCGTGATGTCGTCGAACGACGCCCCTTCGTCACCGAGCGAGGCCGGTTCGGCGTCGGAGGATTCGCCTTCTCCGCCCGCTTCGGCTTCCTCGCCGCCCTCGGAGGTGTAAATCTCGTCGAGGATGCCGCCGAGCGAAGTGTCGTCGGCCTGCAGGGAAAGGTCGAGCAAACCCGAGCCGCTGCCGAAGTTGTCGAGGTTCACGTCGTCCTCGATCTCTTCCAGGGAGGCTTCCGCGCCGGTCCCGGCGGGACCGACCGCGGTCTCGGCCATGGAATCTTCCGTCACGTTGAAGCCGGTGCTGGATTCGCCCAGAACGTTGACGCCCTCGGCGCTGGTGATGGCGGTGTCCATGTCGGTGATGTCGCTGCCGGAGGCAAGAACCCCGGACTCGCTCGCCAGGGAGATTTCTTCACTGCTGCCGCTGAGGTCGTCCGAGAGGGTGTCCTCGGAAGCGGCTGTGCCGTCCACCGTGGCAGCCTGCTCGTCATTGGTCAACAGCAACAAATCGTCTTCGCCGATCGCAGACGCGTCCGTCGGGGCATCTTCCGAGGTCAGGCCCAGTTCGGATGTGGCCTCGACCTCGGCCGTCGGCTCCAGGGCTGCCGGCTCTTCGTCGAGTTTGAACAGGTCCTCATCAGCCAACGGCGCCGCTTCGGGAGCTTCCTCGAGAATGTCGGCGAACTCTTCGGCGGCCGGGGCTTCTTCGAGCTCCAAGGCCTCACCGTCCGCAGCGATCTCGTCCAGGGCCATATCGACCCCTTCGGATTGGAGGCTGTTGACCTCGTCGATCTTGAACAGGAGATTCGCGCCGTCGCGGAACTCGCGGAGCTTGCCCTCTTTGACCAGTTTCTTGACCTGGTCTTCGGTCTTGCCGAGCTGTTGAGCCGTTTCTTTCAGGGAGTAGAACATTCCAGCCATATAAAAACCTTCTCCACCGACAAGACACCCAAGCGCGGACTCGCGTTTGGGGGCCCGTCCGAACGCGGTTGCGGGGCGTTTTGGGTCCCCCGAATCGTAATTCCCTAAGGCTTGTATTTTACCGTAACTACTCAGCTTATGCAATTCTTTTTTGCATAGAACCCTCTATTGATACGACCAAACGAATCGCCTGGATCAGCCGCCGCGGCCGAAAACTGTCTCATCATGCGGGTATTCCCCGTGATGAACACCGGGAGGCCAAACCGATCCGGAATCGCGACCCAGCTGTCGGGATCCCCAATGTGCTTGTTGCCGTCGGCAATTGACCTTGGTATAATGTCGCGGAGTCTGCGGGGTGTAGCTCAGTTTGGCTAGAGCGCGTGCCTTGGGCGCACGAGGTCGCTGGTTCAAGTCCAGTCACCCCGACTTGAGGAAAACGAGAGGATCATTACCACTCAAGCCGGTGCGGACACACCGTTTGTGGTGTGCCCGCAAGGGCATATCTTCTTCATGCCGTGTGCAACTCTATTGAAGATAACGCCTTACGGCGTCACTACGAACGTGGTCGCCTGCGTTCAGGGCGACATTCCCGACGCCACGAAAAAAGAACCGGGGCCCGCACCTTTCTGGCACGAGCCCCGGCTATCTGTGAACTGCATTTCGTCGTCATACCCAGGCTTGCACCCGGAGAAACGACGGGCTACTTGGCGTTGGGGAACAATCGCACGAGGACGACGCCGTGACGCGGAATCTCCGCGCCGAAGGAGCCGTCGAAGTCGCCCAGGTCCTTTTGCCGCCAGAGGTCGCGGACGCGCATCTTGCCGCTGACGCCCAGATCGGACCAGTCGGCCGTAACGGTCTGCGGAACCTCGTCGCGGTTGAACAGACCCACCGCCAGCGAACCGTCCTCCATGTCCTTGCACCATATCTCGCGGGCGCCGTCCTGCAAGACGCGGGCGGCCTGCTTGCCCAGCGGGTCCTGGTTCACTTCCAGCACCTCATCATTGGTCAGAAGGTTCATGGTGAAATCGTCGATCCGGGTCAGGTCGCACCCGATCAAGAGCGGCGAAGCGAGCAGGCACCACAGGCTGATGTGCGTATACTGCTCGTTCGGCGTCAGGCGGCTTTCGTGCAGGCTCGGGCCCCAACCGACCAAGCCGACCACGAGCATGTCCGGGTCGTTCCAATGGCCCGGGCTCGCGTACGGGGCGTGGCCCGCCTGGGCAAAGCCGATGCCGGCCATGCTGCCCCAGGAGTCGGTGATGTCGCCGGTGGTCCGCCAACAGTTGCCGCCGACTTCCTTGCCCCACTTCCAAACGTCGCCCATGCCGTATTGGCAAAGGCTGTACACGATGTCCCGGTCGACGCGGTCCAGGCACATCCGCATGAAGCGGTAGGGTTCCTGCAACTCGGTCAGGCTTGGACTGGGCTTGATGGAGCCATAGCCGCACCAGTCGTACTTGAGGTAGTCGAAACCCCACGCCGCAAACTGGCGGGCGTCCAACTGCTCATGCTCCCAGCTTCCTTCGAAGCCCGCGCAAGTCCACGGGCCCGGCGAGATGTACGTGCCCATCTTGAGACCGAGACTGTGAACGTAGTCGGTCAGGGCCTTCATATCGGGAAAGCGTTTGTTCGTCAGAAGGCGGCCGGCCTCGTCGCGCCGCGGACCGCCGATCGTGGCGTCGTCGGAGTTGAGCTTGACCATCCAGCAATCGTCGATGTTGATGTACTGCCAGCCGTGATTGACGAGCCCGGACTTGATCATGGCTTCGGCGCTCTCGCGGATCTTCTTCTCGTCGACCGCGCAGGCCCAGCAGTTCCAGCTATTCCAGCCCATCGGCGGCGTCAGCGCGATCGTGTCGCCGACCACCAGACGAAGCTCTTTCTTCGCTTCGCCCAGATCGTTCGTGGCGACCATCGTGATCTTATGCTCGCCGGCCTTTTCGAGCCGTCCGGTAATCTGTCCGGTTTCGCGATTGAGCGTCAGGCCCTGGGGCAGGTTTTCCACAGAGAACCACAGCGGCCGCTGGCCGGAGGCCGCGATGGTGTACAGCACGGGCGAGCCCGGCCGGACGCCGAACACGCGGGCGCTGTTGATCCGCGGCTTGGGCGATTCCTTCGGGGTCAGGATCACCGCCTCTTCCTTCGGAGCATCGAGGGTCTTCGGGGCAACCCCGGTGACCGTGAAATACGCGTCGGCCCAATCGGCGTGATCATAGTTCATGGTGTCGCCGGAATCGACGATCAGGACCAGCAGGTTGACGCCGGCCAGGTCGACATCGACTTCCTTGGCGACGTCGCCGCTCTCGATGACGCCGGCCGACTCGGCCTCCGCGATCAGCGACTTGATC
>CALMMH010001139.1 GCA_937868145.1 uncultured Phycisphaerales bacterium | reverse complement strand
CTGGGTGACCCGCGACGCCCCGATGGTCATCGAGACCGGCCACCAGATCCGCGTCAGCGGATTGGAGCAAGGCGTCACCTATTATTACAACATCCTGTCGTGGAAATTCACGGACGACGACCCGACGAAGGACCCGATCATCGCAGTGGGCAAGGTGGGCCAGGTCACGACGAAGTTCCTGGCGCCGCCCGTGGCGAAAGCCAAGGTGCAATGCCAGGGCCAGCCGGCGGCCGACGTCCCGGTCATCGCGACGTGCCTGGACGACGCGTCGCTCCGAATGACGCTCGTTTCGGACGACGCGGGCCTGACGCCCCTGGTCACATTCGAGAAGGGCAAGCGGTACCGATTCTCCGTGAAGGATCATCCGTTCTATCTGGACGCGGATTCCTCGGTCGTGACCGTCGGGAGCAGCGCCTCGGGTCCGCTGGCCGACGCGGTCATCGCGCTGGCCGGGCGGCCGTCGCCGGGCGGGTACGTCTATGACGCCCAGGGCGCTCCCCTCAGCGGCGCAACCGTCAAGGTCCTGAGCACGCCCACTCGCCAGACCACGACCGACGCGCAGGGCCATTACAGCTTCACAGGGTTCACGTCCGCAGGCGACGTGACGATCGAAGTGAGCAAAACCGGTTATGCCGGCCGGCAGACCGCCGGACGCGTCACGCAGTGCGGCCTGGTGAGATTGTTCTCGGCCGACAATTGCATTCTGCCCGGCGCGGTGATGGACCTGGAGATCACCGTCAAGAAGCTCAACGGCGCGCCGATCAACGGGATGGCCGTGGCGATCAAGGAAGCGACGACGTCCCTGGGCACGGTCACGACGAACGCCCAGGGCAAAGCCACATTCTCTCACAACTTCAACGACAACAACGCCGGCCCGCACGACCTGACCGTCGCGATCCAGCCCTCGGACTCCTCGAAGGTCCTGCCGACGAGCGCGTCGATCGCCGTCGTCGGAGGCCAGCAGCGCCAGATCGAAATCAATTGCGCCGAAGACACGCAGGGCCCGGTCATCGGGTCTCCGATCGTGACGCGTCCGACCTCGCCCAGCCTCCAGGTCGCCTTCGCGACGAACGAGGACGCGGTCTGGTCGGTCGAGTCCACGGACCCCAAGGGCGCCAAGCGCAACTCGCCGTGGACGAGGACTTATGCCCGCAGCGGCAGTGTGGCCGTGACGCTGAACGCCGGCGGAGGCGTCTATAGAATGAAGGTCCTGGCCAAGGATCGCCTCGCCAACGCGTCGGAAAGCAGCGTCGTGGAATACCTGTCCGTCGGCGCCGACCAGTGGAATCTGAAGGTCGGCTCGGTCGACCGGAGCACGGCGAGCATAACGTGGAACAAGTATCCCAACGCCGCGGAGTTCAGGAACTATCGGATCGCGGTGGTGCCGCTCAGTCCCGGGACGGGAGCCCTCTTGCTTGCCAGCCGGCGGGAATCCACCCTGGCGGACATCAGCGCCACCAGCACGAGGATCGAGGGTCTCAAGGCGGGATATTTGCACCAGGTGACGGTCCAGGCCGATACCGTCGCGGGGGCTCTCGCCAGCGAACGGGCGTCCGCGACGTTCACGACGAAATCGACGCCGCCGCAGGTCCGCAACCTGCAAGTGACGCCCGCCGTGGTCGGACGCGGTCAGAACCTGAAAGTGACCGCGATGGCCACCGACGGCGATTCGAACATCAGGAAGCTCGAAATCCTGTACAAGGGCGACAAGGGAGACAAGACCCTCTACGAGGGCAGCTACACGCTCGCCGTCGGCATCCCGATCGACGAGAGCTTCGCTGTCACTGCGCCCGGCCAGTACGCGCTCCATGTCGTCGCCTCGGACGAGACCGGACCGGGCGAGACGGAGGCGACCTTCGAGGTCCTCGAATGCGAGCAGCCTCGCGTGGAACTCACGAAGGTTCCCGCCGGAACGATCTACTCCGGCGAGGACGTGACCCTGGAGGCACGACTCCTCAACGCCAGGAAGATCGCAGGCGCAACCACCTGCGAAGTCAACTGGGGCGACGGCAAAACCCAGCGGATCGAGCTGGGCGAAGCCGGCGCCGCCGCAAAGAGCAAGATCAAGATCGCCGAACAGAAGCCGAAGGAGCCCGTCAAGGATGAGATGTCGCTGTCGCACAAATACGAACGGGCAGGCAGCTTTACGATCGCCATGACGGTCTCGACGAAACCGCCGGAGACGAAGGCGACGCTGACCTCGGAGCCTGTCGCCACGGCGGTCGACATCCTTCCCTATGTGCCGCCGACGGTGGCCGTGATGGACACGACCGTCGACAGCCGGTCCAACCACCGCACGCTGCACATCCTGGCGACGAGAGGCTCGCACCCCATCGAGAGCTGGACGCTGGCGCCCGGTGGCGCGGCAGGCGAGTCGGGCAGCGGAAACGTCAACAAGGACGTCGCCTGCTTCTATCTGGCCAAGGGCGACTACGACGCCAGGCTGACCGTTCGCGACACCCACGGAACGGAAGTGACCGGCGGCGCCCACGTCAGAATCTACAGCAACGCCACGACGGTCGGCAACCTGGGACAGCTCCAGCCCGCGCAGGGCGACCAGACCCTCCAGAGTCGTCCGGACGCCCTGGCGTCCAAGCCGACAGCCGGTACCAACGCCAAGAGTGAGAAGACCAAGGGCGACTTGAGCCTCGTCGAGATCGCGGCGCCCGACGCCATCCGAGCCGGACGACTGGCGATCATCAGGGTGACCGCGCGCAACGACAGCGAGACGGACCTCAGCGACGTCGCGGTGGTTCTGCTGGCCGGCACACAGCAGGTCGGCTCGCAGAGCGTGAATCTCAAGGCGGGCAAGACCGCCGAGGTTGCGTTCCGCTGGACGCCTCCGAAGGCGGCTACCTACATGCTCCGCGCGAGGATCGAGAAGCCTGCCAATTTCGAGGACTCCAATTCGAGGAACAACCAGCTCACGCAGAGAGTGACGGTACAGTAGGGGCTGCGGTCGCGGATTGGCTCGTTGAACCCGGGCCGGTTCCCTGGTACACTTGCACGCAGATGTGAAACCATGGGATACGTACCTGGAGAAACGCTGATGCGCGCCAAGTCACTCTGTCCAGCGACGATGCTTCTTGTCCTGATGTCCGCAGGCCTCTTTTCGCCGGCTTCGGCGGCGACGATCCTGGCAGAAGCCGAGGGGTTCGACACCCTCGGCGGGTGGGTCGTCGATCAGCAGTTCATGGACCAGATGGGCTCGTCCATGCTCCTGGCGCATGGGATGGGCGTGCCCGTCGAGGACGCTGTGACCACGGTCACAATTCCGGCAGGGCAATACCGCGTGTGGGTCCGCACGCGAAATTGGGTTCCGACGAGCAATGGACCTGATGCCCCGGGCAGATTTCAGCTGCTCGTCGACGGCGCATCATTGCAGACCACTTTCGGCGACGAAGGGGCCGAGTGGCACTGGCAGGATGGCGGCCAAGTCGAAGTCAAGAAGGACAGGGTCACGCTGACGCTCCATGATCTGACCGGTTTCGAGGGCCGCTGTGACGCGATCGCATTCATGAGCGATCCGGCGGCCCAGCCGCCCGAGGGCGAGACGCTCGCCGCGTTGCGTCGGTCGGGAAAACCCGAAGACGCCGGGCAGTTCGATCTCGTTGTGGTC
>CALMMH010001138.1 GCA_937868145.1 uncultured Phycisphaerales bacterium | reverse complement strand
GTGCCGGTCGCTGCTGGAAGCGGCCGAGCACATCGGCCTCAACGTGAAAGCGGACAACGTTCCGGCGTTGGCCTGCTATCGCCGGCTCGGCTTCGAAATCGTCGCCCCCTTCAGCGAATTCACGGTCGAGAGACTGTAAGGTCACAGCTTCCGAGCGCGAATCAGGGAATTCATGCCTTCGTCGCGGTGAAGCAACTGGACGTCGGAGAAGCCTGCCGATTCCAGGTCCTCGCGAAATTCGTCGAAGGTGAAGGCCCCCCCGCCCTCGGTAGCGGTGAGCATGTTGACGGCAAACAACGCCCCGGCCCGCGGCTCGGTCCGGGAAACGTCCATCACCACGTCCCGGATCACCAGAGTCCCGAGCGGCGCCAGGGCCGCGTAGATCTTGGTGTACAGGAGGCGGTTCTGCCGGCGGGAGTTCTGGTGGGCGATGGCGCTGAGCCAAGCCAGATCCGCTCCGCCGGGCATCGGATCGATGTTGTAGTCCCCTGCCACAAGCGTGACGCGGTCGACCAAGCCTGCGCGGGTCAATCGCTCCCGAGCCAATGGCACGACCTCCGGCAAGTCGAAGAGCACCGCCGTCGCGTCGGGAACCGCCAGGAGAAAGGCGATCGTCCAGGTGCCGGAAGCTCCGCCGATGTCCAGCAGACGCTCAACGCGCAGAGGCATCAGCCGACTGACCACCAGCGGCGCGACGGTCTCCGAGAAGTTGTTCATCGCTCCGATGAAGGACTCGCAATCCCCCTGTTCGCCCCGGACGCTGGACGCCCTCTCGGCAGGCCGGCCCATCTGCACGACTCGGGCCAGTTGCGCCCATCGACGCAGGCAATTCGCCTGGTGCCGGATCCCCGGCAGGATGTTCGTCGGGGAGTCTTCCGTGAGCCATTCGGCGACGTCCGCCGGGACCGTGAAGCAGTCGCCCTGCTTGGTCAGCAGTCCCAGGGCCGCCAGTGCGTCCAGGAGCACCGCCATGGCATGGGGGGCAGCCCCGACCCTTGCGGCTGCGACGGCGGCCGTCGCCGGCGAATCCCGCAAGATCGTGAACACGTCCAGATCGGCCGCCGCAGCAAGAATGCAGGCCGGCTGGAACCCTCGAATCAACTCCAACAAGGCATCGGCATTCCATTTCCTGGTCATCCGGGACACTCCTTCGACAAACACAGTTGCCGGGCACACTCCCGATACGATACAGGCTCAGGCAACGCCCAACAAGATGGGAATTGTCTGAGCCTGAGATCACGTTTATCGCTCCCGCCATCAGGGTGTTCAGCAGGAAGCGATTGGTTGCTGCGACATCACTCCAGGGGTTCGAGCGAGATGTTGCGGAACTCGATCGGGCTGCCTTCGCTCTGGAGAGCGATCCACCCGGAGGCGGGGCTGGCGTCGGCGCCTTCGTTTTGCAGAACACCGTTCACGAGGCATCGAATAGACCCGCCTTGGCAGTAGATGTCGTAGCTGTTCCACTGGCCGGCGGGAAGCTCGCTCGTGGGCGACTTCTTCTCGACGACCACGAACCGCTTGGCGGAATTCTTCCGGCTGACGCCGTCGGTCGACAAGCCGGTGCCGTTGATGAGGACGATGTCGCCGGCGTTTCCGGCCATGAGCTGGCACTCGATGCAGGCGGGCCAGACCGTGTCCTTGCCGTTGATGTGGAGGAACACGCCGCTGTTGGTCGGCGTCTCGGGCCATCGCCATTCGACATGCAGGTGGTAGTTCTTGTACTTCTCCGTGGTCCGGATGTAACCGTTGGGCTTGCCGTCGCAGTAGAGGACATCGCCGCGAATCCGCCACACGTCGTTGATGTCGGCGTTGGGATCCTCGATGACTCGCGTCCAGCCGGTGAAATCCTGGCCGTTGAAGAGCATGACTTTCTTGCCCGGCGACTTGCCTCCAAACGTCCCTCCACACCCTGTCGCCACGGCCAACAAGGCCGATACGGCGATCCACAATCCGATTCTACCCATCGTTCGCGTCATGATTCCGCCCTCACTGAAACCCTAATACACTCTGCAAACCCCATCCCAGGGACCTTACGGATCCATCGACCGTTCTAATTACTCGTGCACTCAGCCTCCGTCAACGGGAAAATGGGCACGAGGACACTACTTCCGCGGCTTGACCCGGAGGTGTTGCTGGGCCCAGACCGAAAGTCCCGAGCCGGCCAGCAGCACGCCGCCGAAGATCGCCTGGACGCCGTTGAACCGTTCATGAAAGATCGCGTTCGACATGCCAAAGACCACAAACGGCTGGGCGAGGATGATCAGCATGGGAATCGTCGCGCCGATCCGCCGGATGGCGGTGTAGTAGAAAACATGGCCCATCGCGATGGCCGTGACGGAGGAGATCAGCACCACTCCCCAGCCTTTCGCGTCGAGAGCCAGAACCTGCGAGGGATTCCCGAAGAGAAACGCACACACCGACAACCCCGCCGCCGTGTAAAGGCTCATCACAGGGAAGCTGGTCCGTGGATCGATGTCCCGGAACGCAATCCGCACGGAGATCGTGTACACGCCCCACATGAACGCCTCCGACAAAGCGATCACGATCCCGATGAGCGTACTCCTGGCCGCAAAATCATCCTTGAATACGATCACCCCGACCATGCCCGCGATGGACAAGAGCAACCCCAGCCAGAATCGGGGACTTCGAACGAGCGGCCTCTCCTCGGGAAAGACGATCAGGGAGAAACCCGCCACCCACAGAATGGATGCCTTGGTCAGCAGGGACATGAACGCCGGACCGATGTAGTAGAACCCCGCCGCCCAGAGACTCTGCATCGCGATGTTCGCCAGCGAAGGCAGAATCGCCAGACGCCAGGTCTTCACAGGGAAGCTGCCCGTGGCGATGGCGTGAATGAGAAACGGCGACAGGCACACGCAGGCCGTGGCGTACCGCACGGCGTTCTGCGTCCAGGAATCCACTGAGCCGGAGAGATACTTGATGAAGATCGGCCCCAGCGACCAACAAATCAACGACCCGATGCTGGCGGCCGTAGCGACCATGTCGATGCGACCGAGCCGTGCCGAGTGGTTCATCTGAACATCTCGAAAACGATCTTGGCCGTCTCTTCGCCGGCCTTCTTCTGCGTCAGCGGCTCGACCACGTCGATCAGCTCGTTGCTGGTCCGCGCCAAGAGCGTCTGGTCCTGCAGGTAGGCGTCGACCCGCTGAAAAATCGGCTCGATGGACGTGAAATACGGCATGAACTCCGGCACGAGTTCCCGATCGGCCAGGAGGTTGGCCAGCGTGAAGAATCTCGCATAGACCAGCCACCGCCCGATCAGATGCCAGAGGAATCGATTGGTCTGGTACATGATCACCATCGGGCAACCCGCGGAAGCGACCTCCAGCGTCGCGCTGCCGCTGGCCACGATGGAGAAGTCCGCCTTGGCCGCGGTGTCGCGGACCGTATCGACCGAGTATCGGCACTCGAAGCCGGGGATCTGCATCTGCTCCAGCAGTCGTCGCCGCTCGTCGTTGACCGCAACGGTCGTGAAGCTCGCACCCGGATACTTCTGTTTCAGTTGGACCGCGATTTCCTGCATGGGCTTCCAGAGCGACCCGATCTCCGCCATCCGCGAGCCCGGCATCAGGGCGATCTTCGCCCGTCCCCGCTCGAAACCGGCATAATCCTTGCGAAACACCGTCAGATCGGCCGGCAGCCTGTCCAGCAGCGGATTGCCGACGAAGGTCGTGTCAACGCCCCTCTGTGTGAACCATTCCTCCTCGAACGGCAGGATGCAGCAGAGCTTGTCGCAGAGCCGCCGGAGCTTGTGAATTCGCCACCCGCCCCAGGCCCAGAGCTGCGGCGCGACGTAGAACAACGTCCTGACTCCCGCCTGCTTGGCGGCCTTGGCCACATGGAAGTTGAACGACGGCGAGTCGCACACGATCATCAGATCGACCGGATGCTCCCGAAGATACCGTTTGACCCGCTGCACGAGCTTGTAGAAATGACCGAGATGG
>CALMMH010001137.1 GCA_937868145.1 uncultured Phycisphaerales bacterium | reverse complement strand
AAGGAGACTTGACCATGATGAATAAAGAAGACACCGCATTCAATACACTCAAGACTTACGACTGGGGCGCCGACCGCGCGACCCTGAACCCGATCGACGAGGCGATCGTCGCCACGCAGAACGATCCCGCGGCGCGCAAGACGCTGGAACAACGCCTGGCCGACACGCTGTCCGGCGGCCTCCCTCGCTCGGCGCAGGATTACGTGTGCCGCAGGCTGCGAGTCGTCGGCACGGCCCAGTCCGTCCCCGCCCTGGCGGCCCTGCTGCCGGTGGAGGAGACCTCGCACATCGCCCGTTACGCTTTGGAGCGCATCTCCGACGAGAAGGCAACCGAGGCGTTGCGCAGCGCGCTGCCGAAGGTCGGCACCAAGCTCAAGCCCGGCATGATCGGCGGCCTGGGCGCACGTCGCGACACCAAGAGCGTCGAGACCCTCTCGAAGCTGCTCGGCGACTCCGACGCTGCGGTTGCCCTCGCTGCGGCCCATTCGCTGGGCCTGATCGGCACACCGCCTGCGGCCAATGCGCTGAGCAAGTTCGCGAAGAAGGTCCCCGCCAATATGAAGCTGCCGGTGGCCGACGCCCGTCTGCTCTGCGCCGAGCAGTTGCTGGCCGACGGGAAGAAGGGCGAAGCCGTGGCTCTGTACAAAGAGCTCCAGGCCGAAGACCTGCCCACGAACGTCAAGGTTGCCGCGATGAAGGGCATGACGACCGCCGCGACCAAAAAATAAAGCAGCACACGAATCAATCGATTCGCACTCAACGCCCGCACCGACCCCGTGTCCGTGCGGGCGTTTCTTTTTTCAATCGCCCGCCGCGAGTCTTCGCACGTCTCTCGGAACCCTCTCTCACTTTCTTGCCTTTGTCTTTCGCGTTTTTGCTTTTGACTTTCTTCTTCGCCGCCTCCCACTCCGCACGCACCTCGGCCCGTCGCTGCGGCGGCCACTCCCTCGGGAAATTCAGCCTCGCGAACTCGCTCAGCGCTTCCACCGCCCTGCGGTCGTAGGCCCTGGCGGCCTCGACCTCGTCGTCATAGTAGCCCAGCGAATGATCTCTGCCTTCGTACCAACACCTTGCGACCCACTTGTCGGACCGCCTGTCGTAAACGACCCCCTTGTACCTCGACACCGACCCGTTCTGCTTGTGCGTGTTGCGCTGGTTCTCCGCACGCGTGCACACGCGGAGATTCGAGCGGCAGTTGTTGCCCTTGTTGCCGTCCTTGTGGTCGACGAACTTCCCCTTCCGCGGCTTCAGGATCTGGCGGTGCATGAGGATCGTCTTTCCGCAGGCGTTGCGGGCCGCATAACCGCCGCCGGACTCGTGCCATTTCCACCGGCTGAGCCACTCGTAATCCGCGGCGTCGACGTACGCGTAGGAGCCATTGTCCAGCGGGATCACGCGGAAATCGCCCTCGGGCTTCGGCGGCCTGCATCGGTAATTGGCGCAAGCCACGCCGGGGACCTCGTGGATCTGACCCCGATACATGGGATGATTGCCGCATCGCGGCAGGATCGGCTCGCCCAGCCACATCAGCTTTCGCCACAGCTCCGCATCGACGACCGAATAGATGCAATTGTCGCAACAAGCTCCGCCCATGCTTCTCTCCCTTCTCGTCCAAGGGGGCGCGTCTCACGTCGCCCCGACCGTCATCGCTCGCGCAGGCGGGCCCGTCCCGCCCGCGTCCCCGCGCTCCGGCATCCGCTACGCCGAACCGCGTTCACCCTATCCTACACGACGTATGGTAGTATGTCCACTTCAAAGTTCACAATTTACACAATTTTTAACGTTGGTTACAACTCCTGCGCCCATCACAGGTTACGCGCACCCCTGGAATGAAGGACCGTTTTTCATTTTCTTGCCACAGAGGGCACAGAGGACACAGAGAAAACGGAGGACAGAGAACAGAGAAAAGAGGACGGAGGACGGACCCTGTGAAGAAATGTAGGGGCGACGCATGCGTCGCCCCCATTCAACGTGCGAAATTCTCTACCCGCTCATTCTCTTTCCGTCTCTGTGCCCTCTGCGCTCTCTGTGGCTACCCCCCTCTTTTCCTATCCCCTTGACCCATCCGCCCTGACGCACTACAATCAACCGTGACAATTGAAGGCCTAGAGGCCCTATGATCCCTGTCGGAAGCGGAGCCATGAAGAGAGACATCGTCGCGAAACGCGTGATCCAAGTCGTCGCCTGCGGCTTCGGGCTGGTGGGCCTGCTCTGGGCCTTTGGCGGAGCCGGTCTCGTCGTGACGAGCGTCCGGGAGTCCGAGGGGTTCTGGCTGTTCATCACGGCGCCGTTCTTCTTTGTTCTTGGCGGAATCGGCATCGCCGTTGCCTGGCAGGCCCTGAGGCGGTTCGGACCGAACGCCATCCGAAATGTGGTCGGACTCTTCATGTACCTCGCATGGTCCCAACTGGCGTGGTTCCCGAAGTCGTCACAACATGGCGAGGCACTTTGGCGAAGCCATTTGCTGGAAGCAGCCCTCGTCCTGGGTCCCCTGTGCCTCGCATTGCTCCTGTACCGGATACTCAGCAGGAAGCTCATTCAGATGACAGAGCCAGCCGCATTGAGTGACGGCCCTGACGCTGCTCCGAATCAGCATGAACGCGACCTGGCGTCCAGAAATGAGTAAGATCTCCGCGGAATCATCTCGATGCGGGAGAAAGAACCATGACTACAATGGGTATTGCAGATGACTGGTCAATGAGATTCGTCTTGGTTCTTTTCCTTCCGCTGGCTCTCGGGATATCCCGGTATGTAACCAACCTCATTTATGTGCGGCGAGCAAGGGTATTCGAGGAACTGCTCGGCGCCAAGCTGCATTGCCGTTTCTTCGGGCTGGACTCCCGAGTGAGACTCGACGGGACATACAACGCGAGAGAGATATCCCTCACCAGCCAGCCTCGTTGGTGGGGCCGTATGACATGGCTCACCTTGAAATCCCGCGATTTGCCGGAACAGAAGTGCTTTCTCCTGGAGTATCCCCATATCACGCAGAACGTGCGTCAAGAAAGGGACACACTTGTTCATGTCCTGGGCGGATCACCGTTTGGCCGTCCGCTCGAATTCGACAGAGCCAGGATCGTGTCTGCCTTGGATGAGTTGATCCAGGCGGAGACATTGGCAAAAAGGAATCGCGAGGTCCGCTCCTGAATCATGGGTTTCCGGAAGACCCTTCCGGACTGGCGGAGTTCGATGCATGATCGGCATTTCTTTCCCGCTATCATGCCATTGGCCCAAAGCGAAAAATGCCGGGGTCGGGGGCGGAGCCCCCAGGAACTGTCCCTTCGCCGGGCGAGTTCCGCTCCGCGTCTGCGACAACGATCGCCTGCTTGGAGTACCGCCTTTCAGGCGGATCAAGACCGCGTAAACGCGGGACTCCCAACGGGAAGATGCAGAGAGACTTGCGGGGTCTGCCCACGAGGACCTTGGGGTTCTTTGGGCGACGAGGCTTCTTGGGCGACGCATGCGTCGCCCCTACGAGGGGGCGGAATGGACACACGACCACTCGCGGGTCATGGAAAGGGCAAGACACGCGTGGATTGAGAATCCACCCTACGCCTGCTTTTCTCAGCGTCCCTGCGTCTCTGCGCGAGAACAACTCTTCTTCCGGCACATGTCGAGCCGCTACTTCGTCTTTCCCGCCAGATCCAGGAACACGATGATCGACGGATTGCCGACGGGGGCGTAGTGGCCGGTAAAGGTCAGGTTGCCCTTGTCGCGGTCCACGCGGAAGACCGCGACGTTGTCCGCCCGCTGATTGCAGCAGTAGAGGAATCGGCTGGTCGGGTCGAAATTGAAGCTGCGCGGGTAGTTGCCGTGCGACCATTCTTCGCCGCGATAGACAAGAGTCCCGTCGTCGCCGATGGAGAAAACTGCGATGCTGTCGTGCAGGCGGTTGCCTGCGTAGAGGAATCGACCGTCGGCGGAGGTCATGATTTCGGAGCAGAAGTTGCTGCCCGCGAAGTTCGG
>CALMMH010001136.1 GCA_937868145.1 uncultured Phycisphaerales bacterium | reverse complement strand
AATGATACCCGGCGAAGTTGCTGCCGGCCCGCTCGATCTTGACCCAGTACGGCGGTGCAACAGCCACGGCGCTGTCGGTGCCGCCCGAGGCGCCGTCGGTGGTGGCGCGATACTGGAAGCTGGCGCCGTTGGCGCCCGGGGTCGTGATGACCATCATGGCATGCATTGAGCCGCCGTTGATGCTGTCGCGGATCATGACGCCGCCCTTGGCCCAGGTGTTCGAACCGGTGCCGGTGCTGGTGACGCGGGCGATGATCGTGCCGTCGCCGTTGAGGGTCTTGTAGGCGTAGGTGAACTCATCGGAGTTGTTCCAGATGTCAGCGCCTGCGCCGGTCAGACTCATCTTGCCGCCGGTCTCGGCGACTGCCACGGCCGCCGGAGCCGGGTAGCCGCGGGTCCAGATGCAGACTTCCGAGGCGCCGCTGCCGGTCCAGTTCTGGGCCGTCGCAAACTCCTGCTCGGCCTCGCTGACGTAGGGCGATTCGGTGTTGTCGTAGGCCATAGGCATGGACTGCTTGCCGCGGGCGACAACCTTCTCGGCGAACGGCGACTCGTCGTAGCCGACCTGCGAACCGCTGGCCTGAGTGGTCAAACCGTCGATCCAGGCGTCGAAGATGCGGTTGTCGTCGTCGTTGTAGCTCTCGAAATCGTCGGCCAATGCAAACTCCTGGGATGTGAAGCTCCAGACGTTGCCCGCATAGGCGCCGGCGTCACCGACTTCATCGACTCTCCAGAAGTAGTCGAGGCCGTACTCCATGCCGACGGGCGCGAAGCTGTGGCCGGTGACGATTTTGGCCGAAACGGCGCCTTCGGCCACGGCATTGCTGTCGGTGCCGAAGTAGACCGAGTGTGACGTGGCCTCGCGGCCGGGACGCCAATCCAGCGTCGTGGTGAGGCTGATGTCGGTTGCCTCGTCGGCCGGCACGGGCTCGCGAGCCTCAACCGGGAGGTAGAGGAACCGGACTTCGCTCAAACCGGTCTGAGGCAGACCGCTGAAGCTGGCGTTGATCGTCAATTTGACGAACTTGGCCATGACGCCGCCGCAATCGACGGTGGTGTTGGCCGTGTAGGATGCCGAGCCGGTCGCCATGGCGAATTCCGGCACGTTTTCCATCGTCGCCCAGGTTTCGCCGTCGGCGGAATACTCGATCGTGACGGTCTTGGCGCCGAAGCCGATGAGGGTTTCGATCATCTGGTTGGAGTTCCAGACCAGCATCTCGTCGAGCTTGTAGACTTTGTCGAACTCGTACTGAATCCAGTTGGGCAGCAGACCGGAGCTCATCCACATCTGCTTGAGTTCGGTGGAGTGCTGGTCGGCCTCATTGAGGCCCGAACCGTTGATCGTGTTCTCCGGTCCCATGTTGTTCTGGGCGCTGGAGGCCGTTGCCGTGATGCTCTGGATCGCATAGGTGAACGGTTCGACGGTGAAGGACCAGACCGCCCCCAGGAGCACGGCGCCGTCGGCGTCGATCTCGTCGATCCTCCAGTAGTAAGTTTGGCCGAATTCAAGCAGGCCGTCCGGATCAAACGAGGCGTCCGCCTGGCCCTGGCTGACCAGCACGCCCAAGGGAGCCGTCCGCGATGCCGCGGTGACGTCCGCGAGCGACGTGCCGAAGTAGACATCGTGCGCCGTGGCGGTTTCGCCGGCCGTCCAACCGAGGACAACGTCCTGAGGCACATCGGTAATTGTGTCCACAGGGTCTGGTTTGCCGGCCAACGCCGGGTCGGTCAGACCCTTCATGATCGCCTGGACTTCCTCGGCCGTCAGCACACGGCTGAACAGCGAGACGTCGTCCAGCAAAGCGTCGGTCACGCGGCGAGTGGCCCAGCTGCCGGAACCATCGCCACCCAGGTAGATGTTGGCGTTCCAGTTGACGGCGCCGTGACTGGCGGTGTTCGTCGAAACGGCGACGCCGTCCATGTAGAAGATCGCCTTGTCGGCCGCGACCGTCACGGCGACGAACGACCACTCATTGTCGACCAGCGTGGCGTCCGGACGATAGCTCCAGGACGTCGATGCGTCGCCCCAGTGATAACCTATCTGGAGGTTGCCCGTATCCGGGTTGATGTTCAGGCCCGTGGCGCTGCCGCGGGTCATCATGACGGATGCCCAAGCGCCCTGCGAGCCGAAGGGTTTCACCCATCCGGCCATCGTGGCGGCTGTCATGGTGATGTTCACGGCGGGAATCTCGACGAGAGTGCCTTTCAGTTCGATGGCGCTGCCGTAAACCCCTTCCGCCCAAAGGGGGTCGCCCTCGATAAACGTTCCATTGCGGCCGTTGGGGGATGAGTCGGCGACCACGCTTCCAGTCCCTTCGTCACAGGCCCACCAGCCGACGATGGCGGGGTCTGTCAGGGGGTTAAACGCGCCATAGGCGGGGCCCATCATCAGCGCTACGATCAGTAGGGCAAAACCGGCGAATTGTCTCCACATAGGAGTTCTCCTACACACTTAAGACAGTATCCACAACGTCCCGACCACACATCCGGACGCACGTCTCTCCCGCTACCCAAAACCGAGTTCGCTTGCTTGTGTACCTACGCTGTCTTTGACTGGATCCTGCGCCCATCCTCCACTCGATCGCGTGAGGATGTATCGGCTGAATCACCTCCTTCCTATAGAATGACTCTGAGGGGGAATGCACAGAATGAGTCCGCCATGCGACAAAAGCCTCGCAACGGACTGGCCACCATTGTTGTGTGTGTCCCGAACCACACGCCACCGAGTCCTCCTATACGTACCGTACCAGCGATCCCAGGGGAGTCTGCGTACCGGCGAAGGACGGTCGCACCGTGCGGTGCGGGGAGACTAACCCAAGATCTTCTCTAGTTGTACCAGACGGGGACACGATCTGCAATACTTTTTTCGGACGCGGCGACCAGACGCGAGCGATGGAATCTCGTCCTGTAGCCCGCGGAGAGGGTCCATCGCAAAATGGCGACTGCGGACAAGGCTATGTCTGCCCAACCCGGCCGAAGGAGTAGTAGAAGAAGTAGCTGCTGCCAAAGTCGAGGATCAGACGGTTGAGCACCGCCTGCTGGTTTTGCGGCCGCATGGAGTTGCGAATCTGCACGAACATCTGGTATCTCTGGAGCGTCTCGGGGCTCACCTGGATCCGGGACAGGTCCGGTTGGCGTCCCAGGTTCCCGTAGTGGATCAGTATGGCCTCCTCATAGAGGGTCGGGATACTCCGATAACCGAGGTCTTCGAGCCACTTGACGTTCTCTGTGATCTTGTCCACCCGGCCGGTCAACAGATAGCAGGCCATGAGGTACTCGAAGGCCATCCGATTCTGAGAGTTGTGCTCGAAGAGCGCGGCGAGCCACTGATCCACGGGCTCGGGCCCGGTCACTCCGGCCGTCTCGTCGCGCAGGCACGAGCGGATTCTGTCGATGCGGGCGGCCTGTTCCGGGGTGAAACCGTTGTCCAAGCCATGCAGCAGGGAGTCGGCCGTGCCCCGGCGGATCGGGTCCTTCCTCAACGCCCTCAGGTAGACCCGGGCGGTGGCGGGCTGTCCTTTGACGATGCTGATCCACGCCATCCGCTCGATGGCGGGACCGCAGTGGCCCCTGGTGGCCACAAGTTCCGACGCCAGTCTCTGAGCCATGTTGACGTGCCCCAATTCCAGGAACAGATCGCTCAGTTTCAACTGGCTCAGATCGGACTCCCATGAGTCGTGCGTGAGCAGAAGCGCTTCCGGAACCAGGGGGAAGCGGAACATGTCATACGGGAACCTGCCGGTGTGATACAGGGCCCGGAGGATGTCATGGTTGACGACAGGGTTGGTTTTGCCCTTCGGCAGACGCTGGGCGAGCGAGAGGATCTTGTCCCACCGCTTCTCGTGCCAGTAGCAGTTCGAGAGGACAAAGGGTTTGCGAAGTTCGTCATAGGTGGAGTACAGCCCGAGTGCCGTCAGCAGAAGGGGCAGAGCGGCCAAAGCCGGTTTCCTGAAGATTGCCAATGCGGATTTCTTTTGCGGAACTGCGACGTGCTTGTCCCTTCCCTTCGCCTTCTTCGGATGGGCGCCGAGGCTGCCCCATAGACGTTTGCCGATCAGGCCAAGCAGGACCGCCACAGGCACGAAACCATACACGGCGACGGTCAGCACTTGCAGGAAAGCGTCCATGGTCGTCAGCATCGGCGTGAAAGGCGTCAGACTCAGCAACGTCTGTCGGGCAGGCAGCAGGAAGACGTATTCCGCGAGGGTCCAGACGACCGCCAGACTCCCCGCCAGCGCCAGCAGGTGGATGAGGTTTTCTCGATTGCTGACGGGGGCTTGGACGCTGTTCGGCCTGACCAAGCGGACAATCGTCATCAAGGCCAGGGTGGTGAATGTGCCCCCAGCGCCAAGCCAGAACCCGGCCGCCGCGATGAGGCAGAAGACGGCGCCGCGACCGAAGGGACGACGCGAGGGCAACTTCTCAACGATGAGGGACAAGAGCATTCCCAACGATACGGCCAGACACATCGGCAGAGGGTGTTTGTATTGGCTATAGATCAGGAACAAGGCAACCGCCGGGAAGACGGCCAGAAGCGAAGCATATGCCGCACCGACTGCTGCCAGGTGTCGCCAGGAAAGTGCGGTCAGGCCGGCGCCGACGGCAACGAGGATTGCCGCTCCCAGCCAGGAATAATAGAAGCCAACCGAGAGAAAGCCCGCGACATAGGTGACGAACCCGCCCGGTTTGGCCAGGAGGTCGCTGAGGAATGCCCATCCCCCCACGAATGCGGGGGCATCGGTCAAGATTGTGCCGAAACAGAAGTACAGCAAGTGTGGTTCGACGACCAGCCATAGATAAAGGAAAGACAGGAGAAAGAACGGGAGGTAAGGAGACACAGAAGCCGACAGACGCGCGACTCTGCCTGCTTCCCGTGCTTCGCTGTTGCTGTCGTGGCTGACTACCATGTTCCTGCGTCTCCACAAGGCGAGGTCACTCGCGTTCCTGCCAAGGGCCAGCCGGCGCGGCCTTCGGGCTCGCGCCGGTAATCGGAATCTGGGGCGAAAGAGAGGGTTTGGCACGGGCCGCGCGGGCCAAACGAG
>CALMMH010001135.1 GCA_937868145.1 uncultured Phycisphaerales bacterium | reverse complement strand
GGCTACACCGATCGCGTCGAGCGCAGCGAACCGCCCGACCAGCCAGCCGTTCGACAACCGCTCCAACCGGAATCCGCCTTGAGAATCGATCTGCCCCTCAGTCACCGAAGTCCCCATCGCCCGGCACTCATGGTTTCGCCAACGACGTAAGCGTCATCGCGGTCAGAATGTTCCGCAGTTCCGTCCGCTCCTCCGGCGTGGAATACGAAAGAATGAACAGCAGCGTGTAGCCCTTGCGCACCGTCGCGTAATACTCGTTCGTCACAACCTTCGTGGGCAGCAAGGCCAGCTCCGCGGTCAGCACGTGGAACTCGACACCGGAGAACGTCTCGATGTAGACGTCGCGAGGGAACGAGAACTTCATCTGGCCCGATTCAAGCAGCCGCCTGGCGTGGAAGAGGTAGTCGCCGCCGGTCTGGATGCCCGGCAGATGAGACACATCCTCGGCGACGCAGTTGATCTGGGGATTGTACGCCACCGGAGCGCCCATCGGATGTTTGAACGCCGTCACCAGATTGACCGTCTTCGACTTGCCCGCCTCCATCGCGACACGCATGTTCTCGTTTCTGCCCGCGATGATCTTCTCGCCGGTCTCTACGCCTTCCTGGACCGATTGCGGGTCCTGGATATGCCAGTCGGCCGGGAGGGTTATCCCCAGACCGAGGTAATCGTTATGGTAGACCGAGCCTTCGAGTCTTCCGGCGTCCATCTGGTCGCCGGCCTTCTTGCCACAGCCGAGCCCAAACAGAACACTCGTAGCAAGCACAATCCACAAATAAAGCACGCCGTATCGCATCCGGCCTCCTAAGGAACGTTCAATAGAGACTTCGCGGTCATCCGCGTCCGTCGTTCCTATTATGGCCGGTGCGGCGGGGCAACGCAAGGGCGAGCCCCTAGACCGCCAGCCCAAGGGCTAGTCATGCCTCGCCTCTACGAATTGGGTCGATGCTTACCGACGCTCTTGTGCCGAGACCACAGGATAGCCGATGTGTTTGTACCATTCGATCTCGGAAGCCCATTCCACCAGAGTCATCGGGCGGATGCCGGACTTCTTCGCAAGAGCCTTGACATCCACATCGTAGCCGACGGTGTCGAACCATTCGTACATGCGGGCGAGGTCTGCGCTGAAGCTACGAACCTCTTCAATGGGGACCGAAACGAATTCGATTTCCCGTTCCGCAGCAGCCCCGATGATCTCCGCGGTTTCCGGCATCGTCCGCTCATCACCGGCGATGTCGATCGCCTGGCCATTGAGTTTGCGGTGATTGTCGAAGGCCCATGCGCCGAATTGCCCGATATCCTCGACGGCGATCATCTGCAGAACGGTCGTCGGCTTGATCCCGAGGGCAAGCCGTCCCTCCTGGAGCCCTTGCAGCATCCCAGGCGCAAGGAAGTTCTCCATGAAGAACACCGGGCGGATGATCGTGTGAGAAGGGAACCTCATCTGCCGTACGGCCTCCTCGACCCGCCATTTGCTTTCGAAATGTGGAATCCCCGTTTGCCGCTGGGCTCCCGACACGGAGGAGTAGACGAAATGGGATACCCCGGCATCGCGACACACCCGGGCAAAACGGATCCCCTGATCGATCTCGGGCGCAGGTCCCACTTCCCAGGAATCCTGGACGGAGAACACGCCCCAGACTCCGTCTGACGCCTTGGCCAGAGATTCGATGTCGTCGAAATCGCCTCGCACGATTTCCGCCTTGAGGTCGGCCAGTTCCCGGGCTTTCTCACTGTCGGGCTTGCGGGTCATCGCTCGCACCCGATACCGACGGGCCAGCAACTCCCGAGCCACGGCCCCGCCCTGCCGGCCTGTGGCTCCCGTCACCAGGACGCTCTTCTCATCCTTCATGGTTATTCTCCTTAATCCGAGCATCTCCCCTTTCCCATGTATACGCTGGATCTCGGACCGGGAGCGGTGATTGCGGCGGAAACGGGGTCCGGGCTTTCCTCAGTGAGGCTTCAGTTCTCGTCGGGCGCGAGCCACTGAGAGGCAAAAACCGCCAGATCGGCCAAGTCCACGACGCCATTGCCGTCGAGGTCGGCGGAGGATCGGCCGGCTGCCCGGTAACTCCAGATGTGTCGGGGCTCGTAGATGCCCGGATCGGCCGGGTCGAGGCTTTGTCGTTCCATCCACGTGGTCGTTGCGTCGAGACCGTCGATCTCTACGAGGAGGTAGCCGTATCGCTCGGCGTGATAGAGCGGAAGAACGTCGAAGTAGCTGTTGTCGCCGGCATAGGGAGGACACCACGCATATCCCGGAGCCCCCGCCGTAGCGACGACAACCTGATGAACATCGTTGTTCGGGTCGTAATCGCCGTCGTCCACCTGAGCGTGGTTGTAGAAATGGTCGTGGCCGCAGAAGTACATTCGCACGCCAGCAGTCTGGAGGCTGTTCCAGAATCGGTCCCGCTCGACGGGGTAGTCGTCCAGACAGTCCGGATGCACCAGTCGGAAGGCCGGTTCATGACCAAAAACGAAGACGTGCGGCTGGGCGTTGGTCTTCAACACGGAATTGAGCCAGGCTTGGTCCACCCGATGAGTCAGCCTGTGGTTCATCCCGCCGTATTGATCCACCGCCACGATCAGGACGTTCTTGCGCACGACGGCGTAGGACATGTGCCGGGCGTTGGCCGGCCCATTGTCCGGCAGCATTTGCTGAGGGTACTCAGGGTTGCCGAAGACGTGGAGCCATCGCAGGGAGTCGTTGTCCTCGAAGCTGGGCGGTTGGTTCGGCTCGGCATCCCACATGTCGCCGACCTCGTGATTGCCCCGGCACACGTACACAGGGATTCCGGCGTCGTAGACGGTTTGCATGCACCGGACCCATTTCCACAGCTGGCTCTCGAAATGCGAAGGGTTCTGCCGAGCGCCGTAGACCAGATCGCCGGGGTAGAGGAGGAAATCGGCGCCTTGTCGGACAATTTCATGGGCGATCTCGCGGAGGATGGGTTCGTTGACGCCGGTGAGGAGATCGCCCCGGCTGTCGCAAGTCACGATGAAACGCCACTGCGACGTCGCGGGACAGATTGCAGCGGCGCTCAGAACGATCACGAGACTGGGAATCACCTGCCTGGGGAACCCCACGGGCCACACTCCACTCCACGGTTCAGGGCCAAGCCCACGAGTGATCGGCATGGCCCATTCCGTGACCAGCTTTCGGCAAAACGGTTGTCCTGCGGAAGTCCGCCTTAGTTCACTGCGCCATCGACTACAGCGTTAGCGGCCGCGACGCTATCGACACGCCAGCCGGCCTTCTTGTTGCGATTGGCCATCACCGCCTGGACATCCGCATCGTTGATGACGCCATCCGTCGTGACATCGCCGATGACATAAGTCTGCGGGGACTTCCTGGCCGTGATCGAGTTGCTCTTGACGATGCCCTGATCCGCGTCGTCCACGATCCCATCGGCATTGAGATCGTACCACAGAAGGTTCTCTTCGGACGGCTTGGCGTCAACGCTCCAGGCGAGGGCATACCGCTCGCCGGCCGGCAAAGCCGACTTGGCGTCGAGGTCGCTGTACGAAACCACGATTTCGTACACGGTGTAGCCGGGAAGCGTCCCGATGTCGATATGAATGTGCTCGACGTTGTCCACTTTGCTGTCGCAGTAGTCCAGCCGGACCGGCTCGGCCGGATTGGTCGGGTCGATGGCCCAGACTTCAAGCCGCAGATCGCTGTCGATGGCCGATATGTGCTTGAACGGCCACTCCGTGCGGTAGTGACGATTCCAGACGAGCGTGGCGGTGAGCGTCTTCTGCGTCGGTTCGGCCACCACGATGCGATAAGCCTGCAGGAGAGCCTGGCCCTGATGGACCTCGTTGAGATCCCATCCGGCAGCCGAAACGTCGCCGGGCTGGCCGCGACCGGCGGTTAGAAGCTGATAAGAACGGGCTGCGTTCACCATGCCGGCGCCCTGGACGTAATCCAGCGGAACCTCATGATCGTCTTCAACGCCCAGCCGGCCTTTGTGCCAGTACGGCAGCTTGGTCGCGGAATTCATCAGGATGGCCTTCAACACGCAGTTGCCGCCCTCGGGCGACAGAGCGAGGCTCAGTTCGGCGTTCTGCTTGGCGGTCTGGATCATCAGGCCCACGATCCCGGCGGCCACCGGCGTCGAGAAGCTGGACCAGTTGCCCGCCATCGAGTAGCCGCTCTCGGCTTCCGCGTCAGCCACCAGGCAGTTGCCCGGGGCGATCACGTCGGGCTTGCAGCGGCCGTCTTCGGTCGGGCCGGCGCTCGACTCTTCCGGATAGGCCAGAGCGAATTCCGCCAGCTTCACGGCCGGGTCGTCGGCGTTTACCGAGCTGACGACGCCCACGCCGATGACGTTCGGGCCGGCGCCGGGGTAGAACGACGGATCGGAGGCGTTCAGGCCGTTGCCGATGCTGGCCACGAAGGTCATGCCTGTGTGCTCGATCATGGCGTCGATGCCCCGCGTCCACTCGCCTTCCAGCGACTGGCCGAAGCTGATCGAAACGACGTCGACTTCGGGCTTTTCCTGTGCGTAGATATGCGATTTCACGAAGTGCCAGAATTCGTAGATGTGGCCGTCAGACTCCGGCACGACGCCCTCGTATGCGAACGGCGTCAGGGAGGACGCGGTGCCATTGGGGTCCTGGCCGAACAGGATGGAGCAGATCGCGGTTGCGTGGCTGGACGTTCCAGGCGTCTGGGGGAGCGAGCTGTGGGAATTCAGCCCGGCGTTCTCAAGGCAGGCGTGTTTGGTGTTCGGCAGGTAATCATTCTGCGGTTCGCCGCCGGCGTTGTATGTGAAGCTGCGGCAGACGACGCCGAAGTTGACTCCGGTTCCCGTCAGATTCGGGTCGGACAGTCGTAAGTCCTGGAGGCCAATCCAGTTAAGAGCTTGAGGTTGGACGGCGGAAAGATCCTGTCCCTGGACAACAGCAAAGGTCGTCGTGAGCCCCATAACCAGGGCAACGACCCATAATCTGCGACCCAAGATTGCAGCTTTTCCGCCCATATTTCTACGCCACATTCGAAAGAATCGGGACAGGCGCCTCCGGCTGCCCTGTCACCCC
>CALMMH010001134.1 GCA_937868145.1 uncultured Phycisphaerales bacterium | reverse complement strand
ACCGTAAGGTTGCCGCCGCGATCAAGCGGCTGCGCGCCGTCGCACTGAAACAGGCAGAAGACCGGGGGCTGCTGACTGCCCAGGAGGTTCTGGAAAGCCTAGCCCGCGGGCTGCGTTTTGACCCGCGCAAGCTCTACCGTGAGGATGGCACGCTCAGGCCGATCACGGAACTCGGGGACGACGTAGCTCTCGAGCTCGAGGGCATGGAAATCGAGGAGATCCGTGCCGGCCGTAGCGAAGAGGGTGGTGTCATCGGAACGACCAGCAAGGTCAAGTTCCCGCGCAAAACGCAGGTCCGCGATCAGGCGATGAGGTATTTCGGGCTATTCGAGATTGACAACAAACAGAAGGTCGAGCCGATCGCCGATCTCCTGGAATCCATCCATGAGCGCGGTTCTCGACCCCCGGTTAAAACTGACTGAGTGGTCCGATCCGTGGTGGAGGCTGAATAACCTCTACTGGATTGTTGACGAGGACGGCCGAGAGGTCCAATTCCGGCCGAATGAGGCCCAGAAGTGGCTGTACGACAACCTGTGGTGGCTCAACATCGTGTTGAAGTCGCGGCAGGTGGGATTCACGACGTTCATCGACCTGTTGATCCTGGACGCGTGCGTTTTCACGAAGAATCAGACGGCCGGCATCATCGCCCAGGGGCTGCGGGAAGCCTCGAACATCTTCCAGAAGAAGATCCAGTTCCCGTATAGCCGACTACCGGAACAGATCAGGGAAGCGGTCTATCCGCTCACCGATTCCAAGCTTGAACTATCGCTGTCGAACGGCTCGTCCATCATGGTCGGGACGTCGATGCGGTCGGGTACGCTGCAATGGCTGCACGTCTCCGAGTTCGGAAAAATCAGCGCCCGGTTCCCGGATAAGGCGGAGGAGATCGTGACCGGGGCCTTCAACACCGTGCACGCCGGGAACTATGTTTTCGTCGAATCGACAGGGGAAGGGCGCGGCGGGGAGTTCTACCGGCTAGCGACGCAGGCCGAGAAGCGGCAGTTGGCCAAGGCCAAGTTGACCACGATGGACTTCCGGCTGCACTTCTGGCCGTGGTGGCGGGACGTCAAGAATCGGCTTGACCCCGAAGGGGTGCCGATTCCGTCCGATCGAGCCAAGTATTTCGCGGAGATCGAGGCGGCCGGCATCAAGCTGGACGATTGGCAACGCGCTTGGTACGTGAAGAAAGCGGACACTCAGAACGAACTGATGCCGCGTGAATACCCGTCGAACGTCGCCGAATCGTTCTCCGGCGCGGTGGAGGGGCGGATTTACGGCAAACAGATGGCGTACTTGCGCGGCAAGAGCAGGATTACGCGGGTTGACCACAACCCAAGCGAAGTGGTCAACACATTCTGGGATTTGGGCCGGAACGACATCAACGCAATCTGGTTCCACCAGTACATCGCGGGGGAGCACCGGTTTATCGACTACTACCAGAACCACCTGCAGGACCTGGCGCACTACGTCGGGGAGATGCAGAAGCGGGGATACCTCTGGGGGCAGCATTTTCTCCCGCATGACGGCGGCAACGTGAACCTAGAACGGGGCGAATCGCGCGTCGACCGGCTAGCCGAACTCGGGCTGGCGCGGGAACATATCACCGTGGTCGAGCGGATCCCGGAAATCGGGCTGGGGATCGAGTTGACGCGCAAGATGCTGCCGATGTGCTGGATCGATCAGGAGCATTGCTCTGATGGGATCGACTGCCTGGACGAATACCAGTGGAAGTGGGACGAGACCCAGGCCGTGTGGATGAACGATCCGCTGCACAACTCGGCGTCAAACGGAGCCTCCGCGATGCGGTGCTGGGCGGAGGGCTGGGCGCCTCCGACCGGGGGATACAAGCGCAAGGCCGGGGCCGGACGCAGTTTCAGGACAGCATGATGAAGCTCGATAATCTACGGTCGGCGCAACGACGTGCGAGGCACTTTTCTGGTGGGTTCCTGTTCGACTACATGAAGGGCCGATCTTGAGCGATGTCCGCTTCGGCGAGTACCAGACCCTCTACCACGGCCGGCGAGATCGCGTGCTGACCGTGTGGATCGAGTCCGAGGAGCTGCGGCTCAAGATCGGCGATACCCATCGCTGCGCGCGCAGCATCGAGGATTGCCGGGAGACGCTGCGAACACTGGCGCGGCTGGTCGATGTCGATCCGGACGCCGTGGCAAGACAGGCTGAGACGATGATGATGAAGGCCAGGGCGCTGACTGGCTGGGTGGCCCAGCCGAAACGGGACCGGCCGCGGGTGCGGCCGACGCGGATTACAATCTGAAGGAGAAGAAAATGCTTTTCGACGGTTTCGACGGTTTCGACGGACAATCGGCTGGTGGAGTCGTGATCCCACCGCCGAGTCTGGGGAACGGAATTCTGAGTGGCGCGGCGAACAATGTGCTCACGGCGACCGGCGCGTCAACCGAGACAATAACCGGCGTTGTATTCGGGACCGAAGAATGACTGGCATCGTTCTCGGCGGCCGTAACGCCCGGTTTCAGCGGGTAATCGGTGACGTTG
>CALMMH010001133.1 GCA_937868145.1 uncultured Phycisphaerales bacterium | reverse complement strand
GAGGACCCGCTCTCCGAGGCGGTCCTGGGCGGCAAGTTCAAGGGCAAGAACCTGGTCAAGATCGACGTCCAGGACGAGGAGCACCTGAAGTTCGAGGGCGAAGAAATCCCCGAGCCCGAGAAACCGAAGAAAGAAGCGGCGGTTCCGTCCCGCTGACGAACAAGGCCTATTCGGCCCTTGTGAAGACCCAAAAGGCCGTGCGTCCGACACCGGATGCACGGCCTTTTCTTTTGGAGAAGTAATCGGAGAGGCAAAAGGTAGAAAAGAAGAGGGCAGAGCCGGACACGTGATGCGCGGCCTCACTTTCGCCTTTTTTACTTTTTGCTTTTTACTTTGACCCTGTTTCCCTCGACGTGGAGCCTGCCCTCGGCGAAGAGCTGGATCGCTTCGGGAAACGCGAGGCATTCCTGCTCGAAGACCCGCGACGCCAGCGTGTCCGGCGTGTCGTCGTCCTGCACGGGGCAGGTCCGCTGCACGATGATGGGACCGCAATCGTACTCGTTGGTGCAGAAGTGCACGGTGCACCCGCTGACCTTGCAACCGGCGGCCAGCACCGCTTCGTGCACGTGATGGCCCCACATGCCCTGCCCACCGAAGCACGGCAACAGAGCCGGATGGATGTTCATCACGCAGTTCTCGTATCGCGGCGGGATCTTCCAGAGACACAGCCAGCCGCCTTGCACGATCAGGTCCACGCCGGCCGCGACGAGCTCCTCTTCCAGTTTGGCGCTGAACGTCTCGATGTCCGGATGGTCCTTCCTGCGGATCACCTTCACAGAGAACCCTGCGTTGCGGGCCCGTTCCACGCCGGCGACCGTCGAGAGCGAGCTGATGACCACCGCGATCTCGGCGTTCAATTCGCCGCGTTGGATGCACTCCTGGATGTTGAGCATCGTTCGGCCGCCGCCGCTGATGAGAACGCCCAGACGCAACCGCTTCTGGGAGGCGATGTCGCACTTTGCGGCTGCGGGGCTGGGGGACTTCGTCGGACGGCCCTCCTCGACGTCCCGTCCGGCGTCCAGCGCCTTGTTCACGATCCGGTCGGCCTCGGTGTTCTTGTCGCGTGTGACGTGCACGACGAGGCAACTCTCGAATTGGCTCCGCAGCTCGTTGACCCGCTCGAACAACGGGCGGATCAGGTCGCTCTTGACCTTGTAGACGCCTTTGAGCTGACGAACCATCAGCTCGCTGTCGGTATAGACGGTGACCTCCGTGGCGCCGATCTGCCGGGCGGATTCCAGAGCCTTGATCAGAGCGGTATACTCGGCTACGTTGTTGGTGGCCTCTCCCAGGAAGAAGGCCCGCGTCACAAGAGGCCGGCCGCCGTCGTCCTCCAAAACGAACCCAGCCGCCGCCGGTCCCGGATTTCCCCGGCTGCCGCCGTCGGTGTGCGCTACGACCTTCATACGTGGATCTGGGCGATGTTGAGCACCAGAATCCTGGTGCAATTCGGGCATCGGATCAGTTCGTCCCGGGTTATCAGCAGGTTGACGCTCTCGGCGGTGATTCCCATGAAGCAGCCGCCGCAACTATATGCCGTAGTGCGGCCTTCCTGCTCCTCCACCTGCGCCACGGCCTCGCCGTCATAGGTTTCCGCCACGCGTTTGAAGACCTTGAGCGGCTCGGGCGGAATCGCCTTGGCCGCCTCGTTCCACTCCACCTGGATCTTGGCGATCTCGCCTTCGTGTTCGACCGCCGCGGCGTCCACGGTCTTCCGCGTCTGCTCGAGTTGCGCCTTCTGCTCCTCGATCTGCTTGCGGATGTTCTCGCACTCCGCCTCGTCCGTCTCCACCGCCTTCATCAGGTCCAGGATCTGGGTTTCGAGCTTGGAATTGTCCGCCCGGGTGGTGTTCAACTGCGTCAAAACGGCGGCGTACTCCTTGTTGCTCTTGGCGGTGTTCAGCGCGGCCCGGAGCTTGCTGACCTCTTCATCCCGAATCTTCAGCTCCAGCTCCAGGCGGCCGGACTGCACCTTGGTCAGCTGCAATTCTTCTTTTTTTGCATCGAGAGCGCTCTGAAGACTTCGAACCTGGTTTTCTTGAATGATGACGCTTCTTCTGCTGCGGGAAAGCTTGGCCTTAGCGGCCCGCAGGCGATTCTCAACACTCTGAAGCTTAATCAGGCCATGTAATATGGGTCCCATGTATTCTCCTCATGGCTCGGGTCGGCGAATCGTCGCCGCATCGCCCGATATCCATAGTTTTGAACCGTTTATTATCTGCGGGGTTACCCTCCTCCGCAATCAAAATTACCTATGCCCCCGAGATATTTTTCGCCGCCCATTCCCCGTTTGAAAACCCCGTCCAGCGGACCCTGGACGACCGCCCGGGAATCTGCTACAACGACCGCTCCGGGCCAAGGAACCGGGCTTGGCGTCGGGGATGACCGCATGGGTCCTGCGGGACCCGCTGGATTGATGGGACAGACCACGATGAAAGACTTGCTCCGACAACTGATCCAGGCCGATTCGACCAGGGCGAAAGGCGAGATCCAGGCCGCCGAAATCATTGCCACCTATTTTCACCGCCGAGGAATCGACTGCCGCGTCGACCAGTGGGACGGCAACCGGGCCAACGTCGTCGCGCACGTCAAGACCGGCCGCAAGCGGCCCGCTCTGATGTTCGTCTGCCATCTGGACGTCGTCGGCCCCGGGGAAGAGACCTGGACCCACCCGCCGTTTGCAGCCGTGGAGGACAAGGGAAAAATCTACGGCCGGGGCACGACCGACATGAAAGGCGGGATCGCCACAGCGGTCGCGGCCATCTGCGAAATGGTCCGTTCCAAGGCGGACCTGCAGGGCGACATCGTCTTTGCCGCCACGGCCGGCGAGGAGACCGACAGCTCCGGCGTCGTACGGTTCATGCAAGACCGGGGCGTCTTGCCCCCGCTGGCCGGCATCGTGGTCCCCGAGCCGACGGACTTCGCCGTCATCACGGCCCATCGCGGCCTGTTCTGGCTCAAGATCACCACCCGCGGCAAGGCGGTCCATAGCTCCATGCCCGAGCGAGGCGTCAACGCCATCGGCTCGATGAAGCGGGTGCTCGATCAGCTCGAGCGTTACGAAATCCAGGCCCAGCCACACCCCCTGCTGGGCAAGTGCTCGATGAGCATCAACACGATCGCCGGCGGCGAGGCGATGAACATCGTGCCCGACCGCTGCACCCTCGGCGTGGACATCCGCACGCTCCCGGGACAGGATCACGAGACGATCCGCTATGACTTCGAGCGGATGCTGGCCTCGCTCAAAACCAGTGTCCCCCAGTTCGACGGCGAACTCGCCATCGACCGTTCCGCCCAGGCGATCGAAACCGATCCGGAGTGCGACTTCGTCAGGACGCTCTGTTCGGCGGTGGGAGTCGATCTGACGAACGTCATCGGCTACACGACCGACGCCCCGCATCTGCTCCCCCTGGAGGCCCCCATCGTGATCTTCGGTCCCGGCAAACCGAAGATGTGCCATCAGGTGGATGAATCCATCGAAGTCGCCGACCTTCACGCCGGCGTCGATCTGTTCAAGAAAATGATCGGCAGATTCCTGACCTGATCGCGTCTGCCGCGGGACTCGCAGATATTTTAATATCGCGTATTATTTCCGCCGATATTTGACTTGACATTCTTTGTCCGGTTCTGTAGAGTTAGTCGAAATTGTTATTTTGTGCGGACTTTTTCCATGGTTCAGTTTAGGGACAACAGGCTCGATTCGACACGTCACGCCGTGACGGTGCAGAGTCTGCGCCTTCATGCAGCCGCTGCTGCCGCCGCCATTATTATGGCCATGAAGGTAGCCTTCAAAAAGGAGGGTGCTCCCTAAAAGGACCAGGTGACATAGCGAAACATCAACCGAGCCTTTCAGGGAACACGAGACCCTGAAAGGCTTTTTTTATTTCCACCAGACCAGCAAAGGATGGGACTTTGCGAGGATGTGGGAGGTACGTCAAATGAGAGGGATCAGAGAAATGGACATCGATTTTTACTGGGCTTACGCCGCTGCGAGGGCCGAGTCGCGAGGCCCCGCCTGGCGTTACAACGAGAGCAAGCACTGCGGGGTCAACTACAACAGCGGCCTGCTCGCAAGAATCTACGATTTGCGGCATCAGATGTTCCGCAACTACGAACAGGAGACCCGACAGATCGTCGCGGCGCTCGGCCTGACTCCGTCGATGACGGTGATCGACATGGGCTGCGGCACCGGCGCGTTCGCCATCGGCGCCGCGGAGCACTGTCGCACGGTGTACGCGGTGGACGTGTCCAAAGCGATGCTGAACCAGGCCCGCCGGAAAGCCCGAACCGCCGGACGGACGAATGTGGAATTCCGTCAAGGCGGCTTTCTGACCTACGAGCACGATTCCGAGCCGGCCGATGCGGCGGTATCCGTCGTCGCCCTGCACCACCTCCCGGACTTCTGGAAAGCCGTGAGCCTGTGCCGACTGGCCTCGATGCTCAAACCGGGCGGACGACTCTACCTGTTCGACGTGGTCTTTTCCTTCGACGTGGCGCAGTACGAATCCCAGATTCCGCGATTCGTCGCGGCAATGAGCCGTCGTATGGGCCCGGAGGGGCAGGCCGAATCCGAAACGCATATACGCGATGAGTACAGCACCTGTCAGTGGATCATGGAAGGACTGCTCCAACGAGCGGGCTTCCAGATCGACAACGTCAATTGCACAAATGAATTTCTTGCGGGGTATTTATGTACGAAAACAGTCCTTTCAGCAGCAGTCACACCCTCGATCGTCGCGGCGTCACAGCGGCGTTGATCCGGGACCGTTTGTCTCGCACGTCCGGGACGACCCGACAGGAAGGAGAACCGATGACAAGAGCACGAGAACAGCCGGTGCTTCGGGAATTCCGGGTGAGCGACCGGTTCGCGGTCAAGTCGCTGGTGCACCGGACCATCGCGGTCTGCTATCCGGCGTACTATCCCCTGGAGGCGGTCCGCTTTTTTGCGAACTATCACGACGAACAGGCGGTCCTCCGCGATGCGCAGGAAGGCTACACGCTCGTGCTGGAGAAGGCCGGACGAATCCTCGCCACCGGCACGCTGGTCGGCGAGGAGATCAAGAGAGTCTTCGTGGAGCCCGGCCTCCAGCAACACGGCCTGGGCCGACTCCTCATGCGACGGCTGGAAGAGCAGGCCGCCTCGTGGGGCGTCGGAGTCGTCCGGCTCGACGCCTCGCTGCCGGCCAAGCCCTTCTACGATCGGCTCGGTTACGCCACCGTCGAAGCCGCGTTCCTCACCGTGGAGAACGACCGGCGTCTGGATTTCTTCCGAATGCAGAAGTTGATGGAGAAGACGCCGTGAATTCGCTGTACGCATCGAGGATGGGGACGATCCCCAGGTCGTTTGTCCGCGAGATGTTGAAGGTGACGCAGAACACAGAAATCATCTCCTTTGCGGGCGGGCTGCCCAATCCGCGGCTCTTTCCCGTGCAGGAAATCGCTGCGGCCGCGGTGACCGCTTTGGCCGGAACCGATGGCTCCTCGCTCCAGTACGGCCCGACCGAGGGCTACGCCCCTCTGCGGGAATACATCGCCCAGCGATACCGGCAGAACGACGGGCTGAACGTGACCGCCGACGAGATCCTGATCACCAACGGCTCCCAACAGGGCCTGGACCTGATCGGCAAGGCGTTCCTCAACAAACAGGATGCGATTGCGATCGAGCGTCCCGGCTATCTGGGCGCGATTCAGGCGTTCTCGGCGTACGAGCCCGAATTTCATTCCGTGCCCGTGTTTTCGGACGGCGTGGACATCGACGGACTGACCGAGGTTCTGCGAAAACGTCGAATCAAGTTCTTTCATACGGTGATCAACTTCCAGAACCCCTCGGGCATCAGCTATTCCCAAGACAAGCGAGCCGCGTTGGCGGAGGCTCTCAGACCGTACGACACGCTCGTGATCGAAGACGATCCCTACAAAGAATTGCGTTTCGAAGGCCAGGCAAGATCTTCGATGCGACACTGGCTGGGCGACAAGGCCGTGCTGTTGGGCTCGTTTTCCAAGATCGTGGCGCCGGGGCTTCGCATGGGCTGGGTCTGTGCTCCGCGCGAGACGCTGGACAAGTTGATCGTGGCCAAGCAGGCCAGCGACCTGCACTCGAACTCGTTCTGCCAGCGGATGCTTTGCCAGTACCTCATGGCGCATGACATCGATCAGCACATCGCCACGATCCGCGCCGCATACAAGCGACAAAAAGACGTGATGCTGGCGGCGATCGACACCTACTTCCCTGCCCAGGTGGCCTGCACTCGGCCGGACGGAGGCATGTTCGTGTGGGCGACGCTGCCGCCGCAGCTATCCGCGATCGAGTTGTTCGAGTATGCTGTCCAGGAAAGCGTCGTCTTCGTTCCGGGCACGTCCTTCTTCGTCGACGGCGGCGGCGCGCACAACATGCGGCTGAACTTCTCGAACGCCGACGAGGACAAGATCGAGGAAGGAATCGCCCGACTGGGCCGGATCATCACGAATCTGCTGAACCGCAAAGGAGGATCGCCATGAAGGCGTTGACATTCTACATCGTGGATGTGTTCGCCGAGCGGAAGTACGCCGGGAACCAACTCGCTGTCATCCGCGAGGCGCAGGGACTGTCGAGCGAGGAGATGCAGAAGATCGCCAAAGAGATGGGGTTCTCCGAAACCACGTTCATCCTGTCCGACGCACCTCGCGACGGCGGTTACGACGTGCGGATCTTCACACCGGGAGCGGAGGTGCCCTTCGCAGGACACCCGACCCTCGGGACCGCGTACGTCATTCGACGAGAAATCCTCAAGCAGCCGACAGACCGCGTGAACCTGAATCTCAAGATCGGGCAGATCCCGGTGTCATTCGAGCCCCAGCCCGGCGGCGAGGACATCCCCTGGATGACGCCGAAAGAGGCGAGCTTCCACGAAGTGTTCCAGGCGAGGGAGGTCGCCCCCCTGCTGCGCGTGCGGACCGAGGACATCGACGCGGACTTCCCGATCGAGACCGTCACGACGGGCCTGCCGTTCCTGTTCGTACCGCTGCGAAGCCTGGACGCGGTCAAGCGGGCCGCCGTGGTCAAGGACCAGTGGCTCGATTGGGTCAAGGATCACCGGGCGAAGATGGTGTTTCTGTTCTGCCGTCAGGCCGTCGAGCCCGAGAACCAGATCCACGCCCGGATGTTCGGCGACTACTACGGCATCGTCGAAGATCCGGCCACCGGCAGCGCCAATAGCTGTTTCGCCGCGTATCTGGTCAAGCACCGCTACTTCGGCAGCGACAGGATCGACGTCCGAGTCGAGCAAGGCTACGAGATCGGCCGGCCGTCACGGATCTACCTGAGGGCAAGAGAGAACGGCGGGAGGATCGCCGTCGAAGTCGGCGGGCGAGTGTTTGCCGTCGCGAAAGGAAATCTGCTATGAGAATTGAGGAAACAATCAAGAGCCTTGCACGCGATCTCGGAGCCGATCTCTGCGGCATCGCGCCGGGAGAACGTTTTGGCGGCGCTCCCATAGGATTCCGGCCGGTGGACGTCTTCCCACGAGCGAAATCCGTCGTGGTCGTGGCCAGATGTGTGCCGGAAGGTCCCTTCCACGCCGTCGGAGGAATCCCCTACACGACCATGAACAACGTCATCCTGGCGGAAGTCACGCAGTTGGTCGTCTCGCTCTGCTGCGCTATCGAGCGACGGATCCGCGTGCAGGCGGTGCCGGTTCCGAGCGAACCCTATGAGTATTGGGACGCGGAGAAATACGAAGGCAAGGGTCTGCTGTCGCTCAAGCACGCGGGGCGCTTGGCCGGGCTGGGCGTCATCACCGCCAATTCCCTGCTCACCAACGAACAGTACGGAAACCGCATCTGCCTCGGAGCGTTGCTGCTGGACGTCGACTTGAAAGGTGACGACATCGTGGAACGGGACTACAATTGCCAGAGGTGCCGTCGCTGCATCGACGCATGTCCCGTCCGCGCGATCAACGGCGGGATCGTGAACCAGAAGCTGTGCCGAAAGAACTCCGGCGGCTGGACCGCCAAAGGCGATCCGATCTACGTCTGCAATGCGTGCCGACGCATTTGCCCAAACGGCCCTGGCTCGCAGAACAGGAACTGATCGAGGCGAATCGATATGACAAACGACAGAGAGCGAACCGCCTGTTGCGGCCTGTACTGCGGCGACTGCATCCCCGCGAACGACTCGTTCTTTGAGTCAGCCGAGAGACTCCGACAACTGCTCGAAGAAACGCGATTCGAGGAGTATGCCCGATACAAGAGCGTCAAGAACAACGCCTTCGAATCCTGCGAACTCCTGGAGCCGCTCTGCGCTTGCCACGGCGATACGCACCGGCACAACCTGCGAATGGTGAAGCAATACGGCGTCGACAACTGGAGCCACAAGAGAGGCACGCATTATCGCTGGCAGAAACCGTGCGGATGAAGAATTGAGGACGACCTCATGAATGTTGAACAAATGATCTGCGATCTCGCACGCGAACTCGGCGTCGATCTAGTGGGGTTCGCGGACGCGTCGTGTCTTCCGACCCAGGTGACGGAAGGACTGCCCCGGGCGGTTTCGCTCGCGGTGGCGTTGAACCCGGCGGCGATTCGCGAGATCGAATCCGGGCCGACCCCGCGGTACTTCGACGAATACAGCCGGGCCAACGCGATGCTGAACCGGGTGTCCGAACAGGTCGCGGACGGAATCAGAAACGCCGGATGGAAAGCCCGCGCATTCCGGGCGACAACCGAGGAATTCGACAAGGCCACCCTGTCCGCGAGGCTCCAGCACAAGACCATCGCTACCCGGGCGGGACTCGGTTGGATCGGCAAATCCGGCCTGCTTGTCACAAGGGAGTACGGCTCGGCCGTTCGACTCGCCTCCGTTCTGACCGACGCCCCGGTGAAGATCGCGAGCCCCATGGAGGTCTCGCACTGCGGCGACTGCCGCCTGTGCGTCGAACGGTGCCCCGCTCAGACCATCGCCGGCGTCCTGTGGCAACCCAGG
>CALMMH010001132.1 GCA_937868145.1 uncultured Phycisphaerales bacterium | reverse complement strand
CTCCGTTGCATGATCAACTTCCAGGCAGAGCGGCTCAGACGCCTTCCCCAACACGCCGGGGAGATCTGGCAAGGCGGAATCACGAAACTGCCCCTCTGGGTCCGAGCGGATGAGGACGGACTCCCCGATCCCGTTCGTTCCTGGGCGGCCGGCTGGGTCAGTCTGCAAACGCGAGCCGTCTTCCTTTCCGAGGGTTACACCGAAACGACGGGCCAATCCGAGGCTTTGCTCGATGCGCTGGTGGATTTGGCGTACGACAAAAAACAGGCGGGTTACAGGCCCGGCAAGGTCCAGGTCTGCGACGCCGCGATGGCTGAATTCTTCCGCAAGGAGCTCCAGGGCTCCGAAATCGCAGTCGAGCTGATCGACAAGTCGTTCATCCTCGAACGCAGTCTGATCGACGCCGCCGAGGCGAGCCGGCCCTACTATCCGATGCCCTGCGGCCCGATGGACACCGAAGGCGTCACGGTCGAGATGATGCGGGCCTACGCCGCCGCCGCGGCCGAGCTCTACCGGACCAAGCCCTGGGAGCTGCTGGACAACGACGATCTGATCGTACTCGAATCGCCCGTCCCCGACGACGTCCTCAAGCACGTCTGCGTCCTGGGGGCCCGCGGCGAGTTCTTCGGCCTGTGCTTCCACGAATCGCCCGAGGTCGTCCAGCGATGCGCCTGTAACCAGGGTCCCCAATGGATGATGCCCGGTCGGCACTGGCACCTGCGTTTCGAACCGATCACCGGCATCTCCCTGGGTGACGTGGACCTCTGGGAACGATACGCCCTGCCGGTGGCCGGGCCGAACGGCTATCCCTTCGCGGTCTGCTACGAGACCAAGAGCCCCTACCACCGCCCGAGCCCGACGGAACTGGCTTTCTTCGAAGGGTTCATGCGGGCCCTGGCCCAATCGACGGAGCAGGAATTCGACTCCGGCCGCTGGAGCAAGCGGGTGGACACGTTCGACAATCCGATGGAGTTCGCATTCACGCTGCCCGACGTGCTGGCCCCCGAGAAGCCCCGGGACCCGACTCTCCCCTTGGCCAGCCCCCTGGTCATGGACCGGGTCTGTGCTCAGATCGACCACATGCTGGCGGGCAAGGAGTTCAAAACGGCGGAGGAATACGAGGCCTTCATGCAGGCCAACGTCTACGGCAGGAAGATCGAAGAGTTCGTGCCGGAGACATCCTTGGAGAAGGCCCAGGACATCGTGTTCCGAGCCTACAGCGTCAAGGGCCGCAGGCAGATCCACATGGCCCGCCAGGCGCTGGCGGTCGATCCGAACTGCTCCGACGCGTACATTCTGCTGGCCGAGCGGACGCCCCTTCGCGACAAACAGATCGAGTACTACACCCAGGCCCTCGAGACCGCCGAGCGGACGCTGAGCCCGGAGGTCTTCGATAAAGAGGCCGGGAAATTCTGGCAGGTGGTCGAGACCCGCCCGTACGTGCGGGCCAAGTTCCGACTGGCCGAGTGCCTGACCAAGACGGCCCGAATCCAGGAAGCCGCGGAGCACTTCCGCGAGCTGCTCCGCCTGAACCCGGACGACATTATGAGCGCGCGATTCTGGTTCTGGCCCTGCCTGTTGCGGCTCGGCAAGGACGCCGAAGTCGAGAAGCTCCTCAAGCAGAATAAGAATGATAAAGGCGACTGCACCTGGGACTACACCCTCGCCTTGCTGACCTTCCGGCAAAAAGGCGACACGCCCCTGGCCAAGCGGCACCTCAACCAGGCGATCAAGAACAACCCGATCTGCGCCGAGTACCTGATGAACGGCAAAGGGTTCCCCAAGCCCACGCCCGACGGCCGCGAGTTGTTCTATGACGACGAAGGCTACTACTGCGCCGAGGTCCTGGCCACCGCCTGGCACGAGACGACCGGCGCCGCCGAGTGGCTGGACGAGAGAATCGGCTGGTCCGCCGAGCCGGACTGGGACGAGGAAGAAGATGGTTGATGGCGGCGAAGCTGCACACTGACAGGCCGCTGACGGTCCGACGCCCGGACTACGAGGAGCAGAGAGACGGAAATCATCTTCTCATCTGGCGCGACCCAGGACGACATCACAGATCCCAACCAGCTCAAATCATCGATCTAGAGTACACCTTCTGACGCAGCGAGTCCCAAGACGGACTCGAAATGCTGACACGAACGCAAATTACGCGTTTATTGTTGTGTCGAAAGGGAACAAAAATGTGGGTATCCTGCGGATGGCGCCGTCGGCCTTCACGCAGGCCAGGACGCTGGAGCCCTCGGCCAGGAGCAGGCCGGTGGCTTTGCGAGTGAGCTTGTACATATGTTCAACTTTGCCCGCCGTGACGTTCGAGCAGGTGGTCTCCAGGAGCAGTTCCTCGTCGTAGAAGGCCGGCCGGCGGTACTTGATCCGCAGCTCAGCGACGACAAAGAAGACCCCCTCTGTTTCTAAGTCCTTGTAAGCAACGCCGTTAGCGCGGAGCAGCTCCGTCCGACCCATCTCAAACCAGACGGGATAGACGCTGTGGTGGATCACGCCGCCTTTGTCGGTCTCGGCGTACCGCGGCACGATCGGAATCGTGTGGCTTTGAATTGTCGTTCGTTCTGGGAAGCCCATATCGATAGAAAGATATCAAATCTCCCGCCGGCGGCAAGGGGCTCGTCGTCAATTTCGTCGCAACACGGGGCAAGCCGTCACGCACCGAAACCCTGTCCTTTGCAGTCCCACGTGTGACCTCGAAGCACTCCCGACTGTCGGCGGTAGGACCTCCGAGTACAAGCACGACGAGTCCCCGAAAGTCCAGTACGACTATCTCGTATGCATCCCATCCGGAACCTGGACACTCTCTCTTATCCCGGTACAGAAACTTTAGGAATTATGAGAAAAATTATGATAGAATTCTCTTTACCTCTGGCCGGGGGATTTGTATAGTAAAGATGCAGGTTATGCCCTCAAGCCCCTGCGTGTTATCTCGCTTTTCCTCTCCCTCCGCCGCGCAGGGGCTTCTTTTCATA
>CALMMH010001131.1 GCA_937868145.1 uncultured Phycisphaerales bacterium | reverse complement strand
CTGCGCCGGTGCTGGAACTTGCCGAAATGTCTCCCTGGTTGCGGCCGACAAGGCCACCGATGTAGTTGCCGATGCCGTTGACATCCGCCGCCTCCAAGACGAGGTCAAAGACTCTGGCTCCCGGGCCTGTCTCTCCCGCCAGCCCCAGGCACCAGCCGCCTCGGATGTGGAGATTGCTAATCGTGTAGCCGTTCCCGTCGAGAGTCCCCTCGAACCACGGAACCACGGCCACCGACCAGGCGGTCCCCGATAGGTCGATGGACGCTGCCAGACGATAGGATGCCTCCGGCTCGAACCACACAGTGCCCAAGTCCTTCGCGTCTCGGATCAGATAGGGCTGCTCGTCGGTGCCCAATCCTTCCGGCATCGTCGGGCTGCCGACTCCGTAGCATACCAACTGAGGATACTCGCCCGCCGTCATCTGCCAAATGTCGCTGACGCCGTTGGCTGTCTCACCAACGAAGTCCCACCCCGCGGCCAAGAAAGTTGACGCGTCCTGCATCTGAGCGGTCGTCAAACCCGTGCCCACCTTGCTTCCGGTCTGTCCAGAGCTGTCGATGTCCCAGAAACATCCGATGTCCCCGGCCTGCGTTCGCGTTCTACTGCTCGCCCCCACGAGTCCGCCCGATCCGGACTCTCCCGCAACGGCGCCGACGCTGTAGCAGTGAGTCAGATAGCCGCCCTCATTCGATCCGATCAACCCACCGATCTCGCCGGAACCGCTGACGACGCCTGTGCTGTAGCTGAGACTCACCGTCCCATCGACAACGCATCCCGCCAATCCACCGACTCTCTGCCGTCCGCTGACAGGACCCGTGGCGCGGCCCATGACAACGTTTCCGCCGCCACTATGTCCCACCAACCCGCCGGCAAAGTCGCCCACGGCGGCAACTCTGGCATCGCTGTAGCACCGAACGATTCGGCCTTCGACAAGCTGGCCCACCAATCCCCCGACCCAGCCTCCACCGGCTGCCACGCCGTCGCTATGGCATTGCGTCACTGTCCCCTCGACGGCCCCCACCAGAAGCCCGACGCGGCCCTCTGAACCCACAACATCGGCATCCGCGATCGCCACGTTCTTGACGACGCCGGAGACGGCGCCGAAAAGCCCCAGATAACTTGTGCCCTGGATCTTCAGATTCGAAATCGTATGGCCATCGCCGTCAAAAACACCGGTGAAGGCAGCTCCCGCGAGAGTCCCTTCCGAACCGTTCATCCCATGCCCAGGCGCGATGACCGCCCGGTCAAAGACCCTGCCGCCGGGGAGATTGGGGTCGAGATCGATGTCGGCGACCAGAACGAAGTGCCCGTCCAACAGGTTGGGATCCGAACCGACGGAGACAAGCTGCTCAGCCGTCGCGATCTGGTAGGGATCGTTCGGCTCGCCCGTCCCGCCGGCGAACGGGGCCGCCGACAGGGGCACCAGAAGGCAAAGCGTCATGAAAACAGCAATGACTGGGGAGTGGTTCTTCGTCGTCTGCATGGGCAATTCCTCTCTTTCTGCCTTTTCCACCGCGTTGAAGTCACTACCTCATTCTCTGTATATAAGAGTCCGTGTCCGGGCTCCTGTGTTCCACTTTTTCTTCTTTTTCATTTGGAAAAGAAAGAAAAAAAATAAAGAGATTCCGTGTAACATTGTCGGCAGGACCTGGACTTAACGTGGTGAGTTGAAAACATGGAAATGGAAACCGATTTCGACCAGTTGGTTCGCCAGGCGCAGCTTGGTGAACGCGTCAGTCTGGACCGCCTCGCGGAGGGGGCGAGACAACGCCTGTACGCGTACATCTACCGCCTGACGATGAACCATGATCTGGCCCAGGATCTTCTGCAGGAGACGCTGCTGAAGATGATCGAGAACATCAAGGAGCTGGAGCATCCCGAACGGTTCTGGGGCTGGCTGTTCCGCACGGCGTTGGGCGTCGTGCAGCACTACTACCGGGACCTCGCACGGGAACAGGCGATCGAGTTTTCCACGGTCAGCCGCAAGCGCCTGTCGCAGTACCTCTCCGAGGACGGCGACGACGGCCTGAACCGCGCCATTCGCAAAGAACTTTCCGAGACGATCGTCGATGCGATGACGCGGTTGCGGCTGACCCACCGCAACGTCCTGATGCTGCGGTGCTTCGAGGAGATGTCCTTTGCGGAGATCGGCGAGGCCATGGGCTGCAAGGAACTGCGGGCTCGCGTGCTGTTCTACAGGGCCAGGCACTCCCTGAGCCGCCAGTTGTCCCAGCGGGGACTGCACAAGGGCCTGCTGGTCACAGCCTTGGGCATCTTCGGGTTGTTGACCGCCCCCGCCGGCACAGCTTCCGCCGGCACGGTCAACGCCGCATCGCTCAAGGTGGGCCTGCTGGCCTCAGCGGTGGGGAAAGCCGGGACGCCTTCCGGCATCGTGGCAGTCGTCACGGCGGCCGGATTCACTTTCACCCTGACCACCGAGCACTTTATCGCCTTCACGTTCCTCTTCGCCCTGGTCCTCGCGTCGTTTGTCATCGGCCTCTGTTTGGACTGACCGTCATGGCTTGACGGCCCGGTTGTACAGGCGGATGTCGTCGATCAGGCCGGACCAGAAGCTGCCCGGCTCCAGATCTTTGCCGGCGCCGATGTTGAAGCCGCCGGAGGAAAACTTCAGCGTGCTCACTTTTCGCGTGTCGACTGCCGCCTGCACCCCATCCACATAGAGGGAACGCTGGGACTGGTCCCAGACGAACCGCAGGAGGTGCCACTGACCGTCGGTGACGATCGTTTCGGACACGAGCGGAGCCGCGAGACGACTGTTGTCCATCAGGCTGGTCATCAGAGCCCCGGCGTCGTTCGTGCCCAACCACACCTCGGCCGGACCCGACTGGCCGGACTGCGACAGGATGACCTGGCCGGGCTGTCCGCCCTTGACCCAGAGAAACACGGTGAAGGGACCATCCGCGGGGTTCAGGATGGGATCGGTGCCGATGTAGTCGTCAACACCGTCCAACTCCAGGGCGCCGCGGACCATGCCGGCGTCGGATCGCCACTGCGCCGAGCCGTGCACGGTCCCCGGAAACTGACCAAGGCTGTCGGAGGCCGTGTCGCCGTCGGTCTCGTCGAACTTCCAGTGAGCAACCAGGCCGGGACGAGCCATCCAGTATGTACCCAGTCCCGCGAGGTCCGGATAACCGAGGACCCCGTCGCCGTCCGGCGGCGGAGCAATATCGAGGGTCGGTTCGGCCTCTCGCCACCTCTGGGCCAGCAGAGCGAAATCCAGGAGGTTGGTCACGCCGTCGCGATTGTAGTCGGGCAGAGCCCGCACTCCCAGCAGGAACGGCGCGATGGTCCGAGCCATCACTCCGGCCCCTTCGGCGTTCGGGTGGATAGTGTCGGGGAACAGGTTGCCGTGATCGAGCAGGGCCGTATACAGATCGATCACCGGCACCTTCTTCTCCGCCGCGATCTGGTCGATCAGCGGCAGAATCTCGTCGTGAATGACGTCGGGCCGAATCGTAAAAGTCACCGCGAACGCGGGCACGGGCTTGCAGATCCACACCACCGGCTTGCTCGGCAGCGCCCGGAACGCGTCGATCATATTGCCGTAGTCGGCGACGAAATCGTCCTTGTACTGCCAATTCTGCGGCTTGGAATCGTTGGTCCCCAACTTGATGACGACGATATCCGGCTGGGACGCCAGAGCGCTGGAGTAGGCGCTCTGCTTGATGTACGGCAGGTCGCCTCGATGCAGAAGCGTGGCGCCGCTGACGCCGAAGTTGGTGACCTCCCAAGCGGGGTCGTATTGCCGCAGGATCCGCTGCAACTGGGCGGGATAGCTGTCGTTGGTCCGGTCGGCGATGCCCGCGCCGTAGGTGATGCTGTCTCCGACACACGCGACGCGTTTGGCCTGGGTCGCGGCGGCGCACCCCAAGACGACGAGAATCGCAAGAAATGACGCTCTGGTCTTCATGTCCCCACTCCTGTCAAGAAAGGTTCCCTGTGCATTCGTGCGACGAATCGAAGAACCACCGGCAAGCTCTCGCGTGCCGCGGTCATCCACCTATCACGCCGAGCGCAGAGACGCGTCCACCTGCCCTGCGGCTTGCGCAGCATGGCAGTCGCGGGATGCGGCGTCCACCTCTTGCGAAGCAGCCAAAGCCTCGGCTCTCCTGCGTTCCTCTTTCGGGCGGCTCTTCCATCGGCGATGCAGCCACCAGTACTGCGTCGGATCCTCGCGAACGAAGGTCTCAATGGCCTTGCTGTACTCGGCGGTGACCCACGTCAGCGGATCGTCCTTGTCCGCCCACTCGTGCGGGAAGATGATCCGCGTGACGCCCAGTTCGAAGAAAAAGCGGTTGTCCACCCGCCGGCTGTAGCCGATGACGATCGGCAGATTGTACGTGAGGGCCAGCAGGCCGATGCTCTTGTAGGTGCTGGCCTTGCGGCCGAAGAAATCGACGAAGACGCCCTTGTGGCCGGCGTCCTGATCGGCGATGAAACCGAGCGTGCTGCCCTGCTGCACGAGGCTGGGCATCATCTCCGAGGCGCCTTTCTTGTCGATGATCTTCTGGCCCCGGCGTTCCCGCACGCCGTAGAGGAATCGGTTGAGATACTTGTTGTCGAGCGGCCGGGCGATACTGTAGATGTCGAACCCGAACAGGCCCATCATGTAGCCGGTGATCTCGAAGTTGCCGTAGTGGCCGGTGACCAGGAGCAAGCCTTTTCTCTCATGGATCATCCACTTGGCCTGCTCGGCGTGGCGGAATCGCGAATACTGACGCCAGTTGTGCTTTCGCACCAGGCGCGGCGTGAACAGGATGTCGATCGTCAGCATGACCAACTGCTCGAAACTGCGCCGACCGGTCTGCTGAATCCATTCCTCCGACTTGTCCGGGAAGCTCGCCCGCAGATTCTCCAGGGCCCGTTGCCGACCCCGGCCGTAGAATTTCCACAGCAGATCGCCCAAGACACACGCGAATCGCAGGTTGGTTTCGACGTCGAAGATATAGAGGAAGATGACCAGGATCCGGACGACCGCGTACAGCAGCCAGTCGAGGACGGGGTTGTGCTTTTTCTTCTTCTTTTTCGGTTGTTGCTCATCGGCCATAGTTCTTCATTGTATGCCATCCGGCCGATTTGTCAAGAATCGCAGCTTTCGGCAAGCCTTAGCGGGTGCATGTCCGTAGTTGCGTGGGTATCGTAGGCCGATGGCGTTCGCGGCGTG
>CALMMH010001130.1 GCA_937868145.1 uncultured Phycisphaerales bacterium | reverse complement strand
GCCCGACGTTCGAGAACGACACGCCGGCGCTGCGGATCTTCAACCCCGACGGCAGCGAAGCGGAAAAGAGCGGCAACGGCCTGCGGATCTTCTCCAAGTACCTCTGGGAAAAGAAATACGTCCATGCCAAAAGCTTCAAGATCAAGACGCTCGGCGGCATCGTCGACGTGCAGGTCAAGGACGACGACGCCGGCCTGATCCGCATCAATATGGGCAAGGTGACGTTCATCAGCAACGAAATCCCGGTGGCCGGCCAACCGCGGGAGGTCGTCAACGAATCCCTCGACATCAACGGCACGGCGTACAAGGTGACGTGCTTGTCCATCGGAAATCCCCACTGCGTGATCCCGATGGCGGAAGTGAGCGAACAGATCGCCCGGGCCCTGGGGCCGCACGTCGAGAATCACAAGATGTTCCCGAACCGAATCAACATGCAGATCGTCCGGGTGATCGACCGAGCGAATATCGACATCCGGATCTGGGAGCGAGGCGCGGGCTACACGCTGGCCTCGGGCAGCAGTTCCTGCGCCGCCGCCGCGGCCTCCCACCGACTCGGCCTGGTGGACAACGACGTCACGGTCCACATGCCCGGCGGCACGCTGCACATCGAGATCGCCGACGACGGCCGTATCCACATGACCGGCCCGGTCGAAGGGACCTTCGAAGGCAACTTCCACAGCGACCTGCTGAAGAGACTGGCGAAATAGCGAGTCCCATGCGTCCTATGAAGTCCCAAATCTCAAATTTCAGATCTCAGAACTGGCCTCGACTCAGGCCGGCGACAAACGCCGATTGCGAGGCCGTGAGAGACCTTGTCTTTTCCGTGCTTGCCGAATATGGTCTGAAGCCCAGCCCCGGCTGCACAGATGCCGACTTGAACGACATCGAGCAAGCCTACCTCACGAGAGGCGGCGTGTTCTACGTCCTGCAAGAGCAGGACAGCTCCATCATCGGCTCCTACGGCCTGTACCCAATGGAGGCGGGCAGTTGCGAACTACGGAAGATGTACCTGCATCGGAACTATCGGGGCAAAGGCCTCGGCCAACGTCTGTTGGAGGACGCACTGGCTCACGCGAAGGAACTGGGCTTTCGACGGATCACTCTCGAAACCGCCTCCGTCCTGAAAGAGGCGATTCGCCTCTACGAACGCTACGGCTTCAAACCGTGCAAAGCCGCACACCTCTCCTGTCGCTGCGACCAGGCCTATGCGCTCGATCTCCAGTGATCCGCATCCCGTGGATCGGGCTGGGCAAAGCAACCGGTGTCACTTCAGAAAGACCCATTTCTCCGGCGCATCGGGACGATACCAAAAGAGCTGCCAATAGCGCTGGTCGGTCTCGAAGATGTCGATGGGATCCGCAGCGGGATCGAAACTGGCGGGAAGCACGCCAAAGCGTTTCATCTCGCGAATGTATTGCCGATTCGGCCGAAAACCCGACATGCCGAACCGGGGCGGTTGATCGTACTGCCTCTTGCGATCCTGCATGAGCGACAGGAGAGTCCGAGTTGGCCAAACGACCAAGACGACTCCGCTGGGAATCTCCCGAACCATGAAACACAACGTAGACGTCGATCACGAGGCTGGCTCTCTACGCATCGGGTGCGGCGTCCTCGTGCTTGGGATGCAGGCCGGGTTTGAGGAGATCGTCGGGAGCGACGATCCCGCCGGAGATGATCATCTTGAATCCGTCCTCGATCGCCAGGTTGGTGATGAGCACCGTCTCGGCGGGAATGAGCTGCAGAAAGCCCGTGGTCGGGTTCGGCGTCGTCGGGATGAGGACCTTGGCGAATCTCTTGCCGGTAGGATCATCCACATATCCCGTCAAAAAACCGATCGCCTTGAGTCCCGGACAGGGGAAATCCACGACGACGACCGATTTGAATGCGGCGCCCTGCGGCTGGGACAAGGCCTCCATCACCTGCTTTGTGGCTGCGTAAATGCTCCGAGCCAGCGGAATCTTCAGCCAGATCGCCTCCCAGGCCGCAATCAGCCGCCGACCGATGAGATGCTGACCGAGTCCGCCGACCAGGTACAACAGCACGAGCAGTAGCAGAACCGCAAGCACGGAGACGTAGAAGTTGGCTCTGCCCTCGGGCAGAGTCTGGATCCAATGAAGTTGCTCCAACCGCTTGATGGCATAGACAACGACAGGCTGAAGCAGACTGGCGGCCAGTCGAAACAGCCACCCTGCAATCAAAAGCGTAACGCCAAGCGGCACCAGCACCAGCATGCCCGACGCCAGTCGGTGGCTCAGCCATTTTTTGAAGTCGGCCCAAACCCCGGATTTGCCTGCAGTCCCCATAGTTCCTTTCATGCATCAAGTCCACTTTGTTCAGAGCGCCCGCGTGATTGTCTGCCTATCTCCCGCCGGGAAGTGCTGCTGTCGCGACAATTCTACGCGAAGCGAGCTCCTGTGGCAAGACGAATGCAATGTGGGTCATTCCCTGGGACGGACATCCTTTCGACAGAGCGTGGAGTCAGAACGTGAACTGGTCCCGAAAGGCAACCTGGAAGTCATAGACCTCGTTGAAGTCGTCGATCGTGTCGGTGGGCTGGGCGCTCATCCATTCGTAGTCGATCATGGTGTACACGATCTCGCCGAAGTCGCGGGTCGTCCGCACGCCCCAGGACCGCAGCACCAGCATCGCCAGCCGGCCGTACTTTTCCAGGGCCATCCGCCGCAGACCTTCGCACAGGGTCTGGCCGCTGACGTGGCGAGGTTCCTTCGTGATGTTCTGGACCGTGTAGGCCAGTCCCTCGTAGACGAACTTGAACGCCGCCGGACTGTACTGTCCGGTTTCCCGGGCGATCTCCTCAATTGTCCTCTTCATGACACCCTTCGAATCTACTATTTACTATCGACGATTTACTATTTGGGAATGTCGCAAGACCCAAATCGTAAATAGCAAATCGTAAATCGACAATGCTACGAGATCTTTTGTCCCGGCTTGGCGCCGGCGTCAGGAGCCAGAACGAAGATCTCCGTGCCGCCGGGACCGGAAGCGAGAATCATGCCCTCGGACAGGCCGAACTTCATCTGGCGGGGCTTGAGATTGGCGAAAAGGACCACGTGCCGACCGACCAGACTCTCGGGGGCATAGGCTTTGGCAATGCCGGCCATGACGTTCTTCTGGGCCACGCCGACGTCCAGGACCAGGTGCAACAGTTTGTCGGCGCCCGCGACCTTCTCGGCGCTGACGACCCGGGCCACTCGCAGGTCGATCTTGGCGAAATCGTCAATCGTACACTCCGGCTTGATCGGTTCGATCCCCGGAACCACCGGCGCCACAGGGGCCGCGGCGGCCGGCGTCTGCCCTTCTTTGCTCTCTTCAACCATGGCAGTTACCTTCTCCTCGTCAACTCTCTCGAATAATCGCTCGAACGCACCGATCTGGTGGTTCTCCAATATCTTATCCACATCCGCAAACTGCAACGGATCGATGCTCAGAAACTTCTCGACCTTCTGCGCAAATTGCGGCAGGATCGGCTTGAGATAAATGGTCAGCACGCGGACAGCATTCAGCACCGCCGTCAGCGTGGTCAAGGCCTTTTGCGGGTCCGTCTTGGCGGTCGTCCACGGCTGATTCTGCTCGACGTATCGGTTGGCGTCGTCGGCCAGGGCGCCGATCGTGCGAACCACCGTCGCATAGTTCAGACCTTCGTAGCCCTCGACGATCTGCTCTTTGACGGCGGTCAGCCTCGCGAGAAGTTGTCGGCCGTCCTCGTCGAGCGTGCCGAGCCGGCTGTTGAACTGCCGTGCCAGCATGGGGCCCGAACGAGAAGCCAGGTTGGCGTACTTGCCGACCAGGTCGGAGTTGACTTTGCCGACGAAGTCCTGAAACGACAGGTCGATGTCCTCGACGGCGTCCGTCAGCTTGCTCGCGTAATAGTATCGCAAGTACTCGGGGTCCAGGTGCCTGGCGTAGGTGCTGGCCTTGATGAACGTCCCGCGGGACTTGCTCATCTTCTCGCCGTTGACGGTGAGAAAACCGTGGACGAAGAGTTTGTTGGCGGTCTTGAAACCTGAGCCCATGAGCATCGCCGGCCAAAACAGGGCATGAAAGTACATGATGTCCTTGCCGATGAAGTGGTACAGCTCGTTGGCCGGACTGTTCCACAGTTCGTCGAAGTTCAGCCCGTTCCGTTCGCAGTAGTTTCTGGCCGAGGCCATGTATCCGATGGGGGCGTCGAGCCAGACGTAAAAATACTTGTTGTCCTCGCCGGGGATCTTGAAACCGAAGTACGGCCCGTCGCGGGAGATGTCCCAGTCCTTCAGGCCGGCCTGGAACCACTCGTCGAGCTTGTTCGCGACGGACTTCTGGGTGTATCCGGCGGCGAACAGATCCTTGAGCTGCTTCTCGTAATCGGCCAGCTTGAAGAAATAGTGTTCGGACGTCTGGAAGACCGGCGGCGTCCCGCACAGGGAGCAGCGAGGCTGGACCAGATCGACCGTCCGATACGTCGCGCCGCAGACCTCGCAGGAGTCGCCGTACTGATCGACCGCACCGCAGCGGGGACACGTGCCCCGCACGTACCGATCCGGCAGCGGCATCTGGTCGACCTCGCAGTAGGTCTGGCCGACCGGATGCTTGACGATGGAGCCGGCCTCGTTGAGCCGATTGAAGATCAGCTCGCTGAGCGTCTTGTTCTCGGGCGAGTGCGTCGTGTAGTAGTTGTCGAAATCCACGTGGAACCCGGCGAAATCCGCCGAATGCTCCTTGTGGATCTTCGCAATGAACTGCTCGGGGGCGATGCCCGCCTTGCGGGCGCTGATCATGATCGGCGTGCCGTGCGTGTCGTCCGCACAGAAGTAAAAACACCGGTTGCCGCACATCCTGTGGAAGCGAATCCAAATATCGGTCTGGATGTACTCCACGAGGTGCCCGATATGGATAGGCCCATTCGCATAGGGCAAAGCTGACGTGACAACGATCGTTCGAGGCATTGTTCTCCTGGTCTCCTACTCCTGTTTGCCTGAGTCCTCAGCGGATGGGCTCGTGCCGGAAGATTCCGGGGCGGGATTCTCGCGGCTCGGATCGGGACCGGGTTGCGGCTCCTTCGGAGCCTCCGGCTGCTCCGCGGATGGCTCCGATTGCTCCCGACGAACTCCCTTCTGCGCCTGGGGGGGCTCCCGTCGCTCATTGCGAGGGGACCGACGTGGGTCGCGGCCCGGACGCCGCT
>CALMMH010001129.1 GCA_937868145.1 uncultured Phycisphaerales bacterium | reverse complement strand
GCAGAGCCTCCGCCCCGGAGGGATCATCCTCATCGGCGAACCCTACTGGCGGCAGCTGCCGCCGACGGAAGATGTTGCCAAGGGGGGGCATGCCAACTCGATCTCCGACTTTCTCACGCTGCCGGAACTGCTCGCGTCTTTCGGCCGGCTTGGCTACGACGTCGTGGAAATGGTCCTGGCCGACCAGGACGGCTGGGATCGATACGAGGCGGCCAAATGGCTCACCATGCGCCGATGGCTCCAAGCCAATCCCGCCGACGAGCTGGCGAAAGAGGTTCGAGCCCAACTGACCTCGGAACCCGTGCGCTACGCCGCTTACACGCGTGAATACGTGGGCTGGGGGGTGTTCGCGCTGATGGCGAGGTGACGTGAATCATCGGCAGGATGCCGATGACTCGAAGATCCACGGGCAAGATGCCCGTGCTACGAAAGTCGCCTCAGCCGGACTGCTTCCACATCCAGGGCGTTGCGGCGACGAACCAGACGACTGTCGCCGCCAGCATGACCCATTTGACCGTGGTCAGCTCCATGCGGCCGGCCAGGAACAGGATCGAAGGCAGAATCAACGCGACCAGCGAGAGCAGCGAGACGATCTTGAGGAGGGTTGTCTTTTGCATGGGAGATCTCCTATGCCTCTGCGGCGCCAGGGCTGATTTGTTGACGTGCCAGTGAGGGGAGAGCCTGTCGCTGGTAGACGCGGCTCAGGCCGAGGTACACGCCGGATGCGATGAACCAGCCGGGAAGGGCGACGAAGTACAGCGTCCAGGATCCCACGACAAAGACGATGCCGAGGCAGACGGCCAGGGTCACGATCCAGGCGGCTCCCGCGGCCCAGTTGAAGCTGCGGCCGCTCAATTCCGCGTAGGAGCCTCGCAGGCCGAGCTTCGGGATCACCCAGAAATCCATGAAGACCACCGCGCCCATGGGCATCAGGATCAGGCCGTAGAGCGCCACGAACTCCAGCAGCTTCATCGCCAGAGCCGGGAACATCGCCGCGATCGTCGCGATGGCGCCGGTGATCATGGTGACGCGGAATCGCGAGGACTTGGGGATAATCGCCTGGAACGCCAAGCCCGCGCGATAGATCGTCGGATTGGCGGTCGTCCAGCCGGCGACGATGACGCACAGAAGGCCCGTCAGGCCGGCCGCCTGGTACGTGAGCGGACCCGGAAGAACCTTGGTGTTGGCGGGGTCCTGGTGCAGTTGGAACGCGTAGAGAATCGACGCCGCCAGCCAGGCCAGGAAATGTCCGAGGAACATGCCGGTCCCGCTGGCGATGGCGTACCAGGTTTTTTTCGCGAAGCGAAGCACCGAGAGGTCCGACATGCCGATGTGCATCGCCATGTTGCAGAACCAGGCGAAGAACATCACGTGCCAGAAGGTGAACTTGATCCGGTCCGGCAGGGGATCGCCGCCTTTCCAGATGCTCGTTTGGGCCAGCGTCCAGACGTCGGCGAGGCTGTCGATCTGCGTGCCTGTGGCGTCGATGAATTGCCCCAGGCCGACCAGGCCGAACGCGATGAAGACCAGCACCATCCAGGGGGCTGCGATGTTGGCGACCTTGGACACGATCTCATAGCCGTAGGCCGCGACGACCGAGATCATCGCGCCGCAGGCCAGCACGGCGAGGACCCATCCGACGCTGTTGGGGTACCTGTCGCTCAGCTCGGGCATGGGGAACTTGAACCACACGCCGAGCGCCGTGGCCGAGACCGTCACCATGGCCCCGGCCAGGAAGCAGAACATCACGCCGTTGGCCAGGTTGTACAGCGTTACGAGCTTGCGGCCGCAGATCTTTTCGAGCTGGTAGTAAAGCGTCAGTCTTGCCCGCGTGGCGATCGGGGCGCACAGAAAGACCCAACTCAGCACCGCCAGGACGTTGCCCGCGATCAGGCCGACGACGACGTCGAAGGCGCTGACGCCGGCGGCAACGAAAAGGGGACCGATCATCAGTTCGGTCCCCGCGGTGTGCTCGCCGGCGTACATCCCGACGAAACTCTTGAAGCCGAGCCGTTTGCTCTGTGGCACCGGCTCTCGTTCGAACTCGCTGCCGCTCTGCGTTTGCTGCGATTGCTGTTCTGCGGTCATCGTGTCCTTCCTTCAGGCCGGCGAGGCCCCTCGTCCGCCGTCTCTCACTGCGCGGCCGGTTGCGCGCCGAGATAGTTTCCGTACCCGATGATGATCGTCGAGAGGACCAGCATGGCCAGACCCAGAGCCAGCTTCTGCTTGGTGCCGGCGCCGCTGCCTTTCCACTCCTTCAGCGCGATGCCCCACAGCGAGCTGAAGATGATGATGCTGGCCATGTGGAGCGTCCAACTGGAGAACTTGTAGTCCCCCATCTGGGTCTCGCCCATGGTGTAGAAGAAGAACTGCAAGTACCACGTGACGCCCGCCAGGGCGCAGAAGAAATAGTTGTTCAGCATGGGCACGCGCTCGACCGCGTTGCGTTTGGCCTGCGGCATTCGCTCGACGACTTCCTCGCTCGGGGCGTCCACCGCGGTTTCGATGATCGTCTCGTTCTCCCGCTTCGGTGGCTGCTGGCGGAGCGTCGAGTGGAAGTACTGGTAACCCGTGCGGTTCTTGATGTTGAGCAGAATGCACCAGATGAAGTTCGTGGTGAAACCGCCGAGCAGGACCACGACCAACACCGGGAGTCCCTGCCAAAGGGTGTGCTTGGCCACGTATTTCTTTATGTCCCCGCCGGCCAGGGCGATTTGAACCGTGGCGCGCTTGAGGCCGAAACTGGAGTAGTCTTCGGCTTGCTTCCTGATCTCGGCATCCTGAATCTTGGACCGGTCGGACATGTACTTGACCAGCTCCGCGGCCGCCGGGTTCTTGCTTTGCGCCAGGAACGAAACGATCGCGGCTGCGTCCGCCTCTGAACTCGTGCTCTGTTTCTCTATGTAGGTTGCCAGAAGGCCGGAATGGACTGTCTTCTCTCGGGCGAAGGACTCAGCCATCTTGGCGAGCGCCGGATCCTGGGCCTTTTGAATCTGCTGCCACAACTCCTGCTCGGCGGCGCTCTGGATGGGTGCGGGATTGCTCACGGTCAATCCATCCGTCTGCGCAGCCTTCAGGAAGCTGTGCTTGAGCGTGAGGTCTTTGATGGGGTCGCCTGCCGCCAAGCCATAGGAGAACGAGGCGCTCATCACGCCGGAGAACGTGGCCACCAGGATTCCCTTCCAGAAGTTGAATTCCTTGATGGCCTCTCTCTTTTTCTCCTCGGACATCTCGCGGTCCTTGGACATGCCCGCCATGCCGGTGACGACGATGCCGAGCACGCAGACGATGATCCCGAACCCGATCCAAAGGCCGGACGTGGTGGAGAACTTCTCGGCGAGCGTGCCATTGAACAGCGGCGGCATCAGCGTGCCGAACACGGAACAGTAGCTCAAGGCGACCGCCATGCCCAGGGACATGCCGAGGTAGCGCATCGTCAGCCCGAAGGTCAGGCCGCCCAGACCCCACATGGCGCCCCAGAAATACGCCCACAAACACGACGACCGCGGCGCCTCCTGCAGGACGGGTATCAGGACCCCGGTGATGGCGATGGCCAGGATCCACGGAGCGAGGATCCAACTGAAGAAGCCTCCGACGAGCCAGTAGACCTCCCAGGACCATTTTTTCACCTGCCGATAGGGCACGTAGAAACTGCCCGAGGCCAGTCCGCCCAACCAGTGGAACATTACGCCGAGAAATGGATTTGCCATCATGATCGCCAGGTCTCCTTAACCGCGTGTTGCCAGAACGTCCGTTTCGTATGCCTTCACTTCGTCGATCCAGGCCGAGCCGACCGGGACGTTCAACTTGGTGCAATAGTAATCCCAGACCGCTCCGAAGGGTAGTGTCTTCATTTCTTCGAGCATCGCCAGGCGGGAGGTGTGGTCGCCCTGGGCCTCGATTCGCTTGAGACTCTTCGTCGGTTCGAGCATCGCCATCAGCAGGGCCTTGATCATGCAGCGCGTGCCGATGACCCAGGCCGCGATGCGGTTGATGCTGGCGTCGAAGAAGTCCAGACCGATGTGGACGCGGTCGAGGTAGTCGCCGCGGACGAGCTCCTGGGCCAGGGCCGTCAGCTCGTCGGAGAGGATCACGACGTGGTCGCTGTCCCAACGCACGCCGCGACTGACGTGCAGGAGGATCTCATCGACGAAGGTCATCACCGCGGAGATCTTGTCCGCGACGGTTTCGGTCGGGTGGAAGTGGCCGGTGTCCAGGCACAGCAGTGCGTCGTTGGCGACCGCGTAGCTCAGATAGAATTCGTGCGAGCCGACGACGTAGCTCTCGGAGCCGATGCCGAACAGTTTGCCTTCGACAGCGTCCAGTACGTAGCTGCGGCTGACCTTGTCGGCCATGATCTCGTCGAGCGATTCCTTGAGCCGCTCGCGCGGGCCCTTGCGATCGATGGGGATGTCCTTGTATCCGTCGGGGATCCAGGTGTTCAGCACGCAGGGCGTCCCGAGTTGCTTGCCCATGTAGGCGCCGATCTTGCGGCAGGCGATGCCGTGCTCGACCCAGAACTTGCGGATGGCCTTGTCGGCGTTGGAGAGGGTGAAGCCGTCGGCGGCCTTGGGGTGCGAGAAGTAGGTCCCGTTGAAGTCCATGCCGAGCTTGTTGGCCTGAGCCCACTGAACCCAGTTCTTGAAGTGCTTGGGCTCCAGCTCGTTGCGGTCGGCCTTGCCTTTGGTCTCGGCGTAGCTGGCGTGCAGGTTCAGCCGGTGCCGGCCGGGGATCAGGCTCAGGGCCTTCTCCAGATCCGTCCGCAGTTCGTCGGCGGTTCGCGCCTTGCCGGGGTACGCGCCGGTGGCCATGATGCCGCCGCCGCTGAGGCCGTCGGCGTTCTCGAAGCCGCCCACGTCGTCTCCCTGCCAGCAGTGCAGCGAGATCGCGACCTTGCGAAGCTGCCTCATCGCTTTTTCCGTGTCCACGCCCAGCTCGCCGTACCGCTCGCGGGCCAGCTTGTATGCCTGTTCGATCTGTCTTGAATTTGCCATGATGCTCCTCATTCTCTCAGATTAGTAGCACGGCCGTCCCGGCCGTGAGTACCACGGGCATCCTGCCCGTGGCTATACATGGGCGGGACGCCCATGCTACTCACGGGCAAGATGCCCGTGCTACGACGATCATTTCTGAACTTGGATCGGTCCGATCTTCAACGCGTCCGGGCCGGGCAACTTCGGGA
>CALMMH010001128.1 GCA_937868145.1 uncultured Phycisphaerales bacterium | reverse complement strand
CGAATGTCATGATTATGATGGGGGATTGCGAGTACGATCCGATCTCGGGCAACCAGGACGAGGAGTACATCGAGCTGATCAATCCGAACCTGTACGCCGTGGACATCTCCGGCTGGCAACTCGACGGCGGCGCCGAGCATACGTTCCGGCCCGGCACGGTCATTCTGGCGGGCGGGCAGTTGTACGTCACGCCGAACGCGAAGGCCTTCCGCAGCAGGACCATAGGTCCTCGCGGCGGACAAGGGCTCCTCGTCCAGGGGGACTACAAGGGCCATCTTTCTAGTTGGGGCGAGACGGTCAATCTGCTCAACGGGGACGGCGACACTGTCGATACGCTGACCTACACCGGCACGCCGAGCGACCAGCAGCAGAATCTCCGCATCACGGAGATCATGTACAACCCGGCCCCGGGCGGTTTCGACAGCGGCCAGTACGAGTTCATCGAGCTCCGAAATATCGGGACGGCGGCGTTGACGCTCGACGGCGTCACTCTGACCGAAGGCGTCTCTTACACATTCCCGCAGTACGGCAACGCGGTCCTTGAGCCGGGGGTGTGCATCGTGATCGCCAGAAATCGGGCTGCGTTCATCTCCCGCTATGGCGACAGTGTGCCTCTGGCCGCCGGGACGTTCACGGGCAATCTGGACAACGCGGGCGAGCCGGTCAAGCTTGAGGACGCCGACGGCAACACGATTCTCGATTTTAAGTATAGAAACTGGTATCCCGCGACCGATGGTCTTGGTTTCTCCCTGGTGATCGAAGACGCGACGGATCCCGACCTCGACCGATGGGGCAAATCCGGCGCCTGGCAACCCAGCCGCGAAGAAGGCGGTTCCCCCGGGTTGTGACGAATCGAAGGGAATCGAGAAGACCGTCAAACGGACTGACGACGCGGGAATGAAGGTCGTTCGCATCCAGGCCGACGCGTTCGTCGTTGGTGATTCGGTGGCCGAATCCGATGAATGTCTGTTGCGCCAGGTTGTCGTCGACAGACTCTTCTGGATGGGCGAAGGCGGCGTTGCGCCCCTGGCTACACCAGTCGGCCGCCCACCCAGCCTCGTTTCTTCGCGTTCTCTATGGAGTAGACGTAGAGAACGAGCAGGGGCAAAGGGCCAAAGAGCAAGCCTGCAAACAGAAAGAGCATTTGACGTACCTGGCTGGCGCCCAGGTCCAGAGCCCACTTCGCACATACGATTGCACAGGTGAGATTGGCAACTGCGATGGATTCGATCATATCGTTACCCTTTCCCATATCCGGTGCTGCCGGTCAGTAGTGTCTGTGCAGTCGGTCATCACGGCCGATGGTCTGTTCTTACAGTCGGCCGCCAAAGCAGGGTATTTCACAACTCTCGCCGCGGTCTGTCCGAATGATCGAGCTGAACGGCAACGCTCTTCCGTTGCTCCGGTAGTCTCGGCCAACGATGGCCGGGTCGCGCTTCACTGCGGCGGCTCGAACTTGTAGCCGATTTCACGGATCGTGTGGATATAGACGGGGTTGTGCGGGTCCGGCTCGATCTTGTTTCGCAGCGTGGTGACGAACCGGTCGATGCTCCGTGAACCGACGAACGAGTCGTAGCCCCAGACGAGGTTGAGGATCTCGTCGCGGGTCAGCGCCCGGCCGGGCCGCTTGACGAACAACTCCAGCAGCCGAAACTCTTTGGGCGAGAGCTTGATCTCCTCATCCCCACGGGTGAACTTCCGCGCCGGCAGGTCCAGGTGGCAATCGCCGAACTGGTAGATCTCCTGCTCGGTTTTCCGAACCCGGCGGAGCAATGCTTCGGATCGGGCCAGCAATTCCTTGATGCTGAACGGTTTGGTCACGTAATCGTCCGCCCCCAAGTTCAAACCCAGGACGATGTCGGACTCCTCGCCCTTGGCGGTGAGCATGATGATCGGCATGTCGAGGTTTTCCCGCCGGATGAGCCGACAGACCTCGTAGCCGTTGATCTTCGGCAGCATGATGTCCAGCAGGATCAGATCCGGCTTGGCGTTGAGCGCGGTGTTAAGGCCCGCTTCACCGTCCTCGGCTGTGAGCGTGTGGTAGCCGTGGAACTCGAAATTGTCCTTCAGGCCCCGCAGCATCGTGGGATCGTCTTCAACTATGAGCACTGTCTGCATCGGTTTGCGGCGTCTCGGAGGGT
>CALMMH010001127.1 GCA_937868145.1 uncultured Phycisphaerales bacterium | reverse complement strand
ACCTTCGCGATCACCCAGTCGGTGCGGATCTGTGTTTCGTTCGGCTCCGCTGCATTGTCCCGAGGCGAACTTTCGACGACTGTCGTCGCGTTCACGTTGGCGGCCTGCCCTTCGACAGTTTGAGGCTTGGCGACCTTCGTCGCGTTGACGAGCAATAGATGCAGGTGGGCGTCTCCGGCGGCGAGGGCAACGCATTGGCCGTCGAGAAGCGCAATCGACGTCGACATTTCGGTTGTGTCTATGATCGGCGCGTCGCTCCGATCGTTTGGGTCGTCCCGCTCTGTCCATCGCGTCTGAAGGTCCAGGCGGATAAGACCGGGCGATTGTCGCGGCGTGTGGGGAGTGATCTCCAGAACGATTCCCAGCATGACGGGCTGAGGCGCCGACGCCGGATCGGTCGGCGACCGAAGCATCTCCGTCGAGCCGATGCTGATCCTCGCCTCTTGATTGTCTTTCGTCAGAACTTCCGGCGTGGATTCGCCGTGCAGGTATCCGCGAGACTGGAGGACGTCGATAAGGACTCCCATGGTCTCGGGCGGCATCGGTTTCTGCGTGACCCAGGTTTCCAGAAGCTCGCCCAAGGTCACGTCCTGTTGCGGATCTGCATGGACGATTTCCCGCAGAGGCTGCAGGTTCTCCTTCGCGAGAATCCCGGCGAGCAGGTTTCTCGTCTCAAGATCCACGACCTTGTTCGGCGAGACCCAAGGGAAGAGCGAGAACTTGACGAGGATCTGGTCGGAATCTTGCTGTTCTTTTCTGGCTTGGCTCAGATCGTTTGGTTCTGCATTGACTTGGTGTGTTGTCGAAGGCGTATCCGACGCGGCCATGACAAGAGCCGTCGGGATGATGACGCCGATCACGAGTAGCAGGGCGATCAGGCCGGGGAGCCAGGCGAAATGGCGGTCGTCTGCGGCGGGCCTTCCCAGCAGTCGGGCGACGCGGGCCATCAGGCTGCCTCCGCTGGCGGCCAGGGCCAAATCGCTCCGACTGTGGCGGATTTCCTCCAGGCTGGTGAGGGCCCTCGCGTACTGGAGCGAGTTGCCGCAGACGTCAACCGCCAGATCGTCACAACAATTTTCGCGTTCGATGCGGATGCGGCTCGACACCCACCATACCGCCGGGTGATAGAAGCCCAGGATCTCGACGACCGTTTGCAGGATGTTCGCGAGGTAGTCGCAGCGGCGGATGTGGGCCAACTCGTGGGCGAGGATCGCCTTCAGTTGGTCGGGAGTCAGGCCGGTCAGGACGCTGGCGGGCAGCAGGATCACCGGCCGCAGCCAGCCCAGCACCGTGGGGACCTCGACGATGGCCGATTCCAGCAACGTCACCGCCCGGCGGATGCCCAGTTTTGCGGCAAGCTCTTGGAGCGTGTCGCGCAAACTCGCGTCGGCCTCGCGCGTCATGCGGCGCTTCAATCTGTGCAGTTGGGTCCAGCCGCCCAGGTGCCAGGCGGACAAACCGAACACGCCGACGAGCCAGCCGAGCACGACGTAGGGCAGGGCGGGCTCGACTGCTGCGATGACCCTCTGCCGCAGAGGGACCGACACGGCGACATCCGCCTTCTCCATCGCCGGCACGATTCCCAGCGGCGGCAGTTCTCCTGCCGGCACGACAGTCACAGGCAGCGGCTCGACCACCGGTAGCGAAGGGAGTTCCAGCGGGGGGCCCGCCTCCGCCACAGGCCCCGAGACTTCCACAAACTGCATCGTAATCAGGGGCAGGACGAGCATCAGAACCAACGCTCCGCACGCCGCGGTGTAACGCGCGTTTGCACCGACCCGTCGCAGCAGTCTCAAGAGCACGGCCAACAGCAAAGCGACCGCGGTCGCCTGCCACAAAAAGTGCACCAGCATCCATCCCAATCGCTCGATCGTCCCTGGCGAAAGCAGGTTTTCCAGCAGTGGCATGTTTACTCTCCCTCGATTTGGTCCAGCATCTCTCGGATTCGTTTGAGTTCTTTGGGCGAGACCTTCCTGGCCGAGAGGGCCCGCATGACGAGCTTGGCCGCCGAGCCGGCGAAGACCCGATCGAGCAGGTCCTGGATGAGATCCTTCTGTGTGCGTTCTTCAGACAGGACGGGCCGGTAGACGTGCCCGCGTCGGCCGGAACCGGACGATTCAGGACGTGCCCCGTGACTCGTG
>CALMMH010001126.1 GCA_937868145.1 uncultured Phycisphaerales bacterium | reverse complement strand
GAAGTAGTTCCGGCTGACCGCGTTGGCCAGGACTTGTCCAGGCAGCTCCCGGTAGTCCGTCACGGCCGTCTCATCGATCATGGCGACCACATCGACGAAGCTCCCGCACTGCTCGGCGAAGTCCCCGCGATCCGCATAGGCGAACCCGCCGGAATGCTCCGCCCGACCAACGCTCACGATCCGCTCAGGCTCCCGCACGGGCAGTTTCTGAAATCCCGCCTGGTCCACGAAGCTGAACATTACCGAGTTGAGTCCGATGCCCACCGCCAGCGACAGCACGGCCACCGCGGCGAACCCCGGATTCCGCAGGAGCATCCGAAACCCATACCGAACGTCTTGCCACATCGTACCCATTCGTCCCTCCTATTCGCACCTCAGCGCCGCCATCGGATCGATCCTCGCCGCCCGCCAGGCGGGGATGACGCAGGCTGCGCTTGCGACGACTGCCAGGAGCGCGACGACGCATCCATATGTCAAGACGTCGGTCGGAGCCACGCCGTAGAGCTGGCTGCGAAGGATGCGGGCGACGGCGAACGATCCGATTATTCCGAACCCCAGGCCGATTCCGACCAGCTTCATGCCGCTGCGCAGGACCATACCGAGAATCGCGCCGGGCTCGGCGCCCAGGGCCATACGAATTCCAATGTCGTTCTGTCGTTGTGCCACGACGTACGCCAGCAAGCCGTAGATGCCGATTGCCGCCAGAATCAGAGCCAGCAGAGAAAGCGTCGCCAGGTACACGGCCTGCGTCTTCTCCGAGCCCGTGGCGTTGGACAGGATCTCCTCCATCGTTCTCGGTCCGGCCAAGGGGATTTGAGGATCCATCTGCTGCAACAAAGCGCGGAGGGAAGCCACGACCGCCAGAGGATCGCCCACGGTGCGGACGGCCAGACGCATCGTGAACAAAGGCTGCTGGCTGTACGCCCGGTAGAACGTGCCGCGAGAGGCCGCGTCTTCGTACAAGTCGCTGTCCTTGACGTCCCCTACCACGCCCACGACCTCCCAGGTCGCCTTGGCGTCTCGGTCGATGATGACCTGCTGCCCCAAAGGATTCCGGTTCGGAAAGAGCTTCTCGGCGAGGGACTCGCTAATCACCACGATCCGACTGGAATCGCTCGTATCGGTCGGTTCAATGTCCCGCCCGGCCAGGAGCGGAATTCGCATGGTCGCGAAGTAGCCGGGCAATACGACTCGCTGATTCCCGGAGGGATTCTCCGTGGAGTCCATGGGAGCGTTGCCGACCGCGTAGATGTCGACGTTGTTGTACGGATTCCGGATCGGCACTTGGCTGATCACCCCGGCCGACGAGACGCCGGGCAACGATCTGACGCCGTCCAGGAAGGACGTGAAGAAGGCAATGCGTTGTTGGTCGGAATATCCCTTCTGAGGCAACGGCGTCTCGACGGTCAGCAGATTCCGGGAATCGAACCCCGGGTTTGTCGCATGCAACCGAGACAGACTGCGAATGAGCAGGCCCGCGACGACAAGCAACAGACAAGAGAGCGCCACCTGCCCCACCACCAGGCTGCTGCGCGCCCGTACGCCATACTGCAATGTGCCGCGTCCGCAGGTCCGCAAGTCCTGGGCAACGTCGACGCGGCGAGCATGCCACGCCGGCAGGATGCCGAACGCCAGGCCCGTCATAAGGGTGGCCGCCAGGACAAACAGAAGCACGGATATCGAGACGCCGGAGTCTCCCACCAGGAGCGTTTCGACCTCCATCAGACCGAGCAGAGCACGCTGCATCCAGACCGCCAAGAGGACGCCGAGCAGGCCGGCGCATCCGGCCGTCACCAGAGCCTCGACCAGAAGCAGACGCATCAGCCGCCAGCGGGAGGCTCCCAACGCAGCACGGACCGCCAGCTCTCCATGCCGGCGCGCGCCTCGCGCCAGGAGCAATCCGGCGGCGTTGGCGCAGGCGATCAGAAGGATGACCGCCGCGCCGCCGCCTAATAGACTGAAACCGGAACGGTACTGCTCGGTGAAGGCCCCCTGCAGGCGGGTCAGGAGCAGCCCCTTGTTTTTGTTGGTCTCCGGATAGGCGTTCTCCAGTTGCGCAGCGATCACGTCGATGTCGCTCTGCGCCTGGTCCAGGGACACCCCATCCGCGAGGCGTCCGAGGATGTACCAGTTGTTGAAACGCCGAGGTCCCAGGTTCGCCGGACGCATGGGGAACCACACATCCACGTCGTAGATGAAATGAAAATCGGGCGGCGTCACGCCGACCACGTCGCGAGGCACGCCGTCGACGACGAGCGAAGCGCCGTTCACGTCCGACTTCTCGCCAAAGTGTTTCCGCCAACAGGCGTGGCTGACGATCACCGTCTCGGCGGAGCCGTCCTGCCCCTCTTCCTGCGTAAAGGGCCGTCCCAGAGACATGTTCACCCCGACCGTGGGGAACAATCCCACACTGACGATCAGGCCCTCGACTCGATCCGTTCCCTGGCCGGCGGTCGCCGTCACCTCAAAGGGGCCGGCGAAGAACGCCTCCAAGGCCGTGAAAGACCGGCTCTTGTCGCGATAGTCCACGTAGTCGGGGCCGGACAACCAGGGGTTGACGTCGCCATTGTACGTGGCCCGCCCCAACACCAACCGATCCGGTTGCGCATACGGCAGCGGGCGGATCATCACCGTATACAGGGTGCTGAACATCCCTGTGACACCGCCGATGCCCAACGCCAAGATCAGCACCGTGGCGCAGGTGATGCCGGGGCTCTTGACCAGCGTCCGCAGACCGTACTTGAGGTCGTGCATGATTGTCGTCATCGTTCGACTCCCATCGCGTGTGACTTACCGGCTTCCAGAATCCGCGCCAGATTTCGCTTCCGGACCTTCCGCCTCGACGAAACCACTTCGTTTCAGGAGGCGCAGCATCTGCGTCTCCTTCGCGGTGGGCTTGGCGGCGCCGGCCCAGGCCTTGAAGTACCAATCCAGATAGTGCTTATGCCCTTGAGTTTTCCACGTGTCGTTGAGGCCCAGATGCTGCTCGCTGTCGTCGCACTTGCGGGTGATCTCTCGGGCCTGCTCTTCGGTCAGCCGCTGATACTTGCCCTCGTGGATGACCCCGGCTCCGTCCAAGCGTCCCATTCTGTGGTCCGGCTCCTCGGTCGGATAGCCCAGGACCACCGCGATCAGAGGAAAACAATGGGTTTGCGGCAGGTCGAGCAGCTTCCAGACGCGTTCCATGTCGCCGCGGTGGATGCCGTTGGTGGTCAGGCAATCCAGCCCCAGCGATCGCGCCGCGATGACCGCGGTCTGCGCGGCGAAAGCCGCGTTGACGCTACCGGTGATGAAGCTCACGATATTGTCGGGGTAATAGGGATGCCCAAGAGACTCCGCTTCCGCCTTGAGCCGGTTGTAATCCACGCAGTACAGGAGCATGCAACTTCCCCGGTAGCCGCAGACTTGCTGCATGAGATCTCGGTCTCTCACGGCGACGATCGAATAGCTCTGGGAGTTCGAGGCGTTGGCCGCTCGGACGCTCGCCTGAAGGACCTGCTGGATCGTCGCCTCCGGAATCTCCTTGTCGAGGAAGTTGCCATGGATGGTGCGCAGACTCGCGATGGTCTTGAGGGTTTCGTTGGCCGGATGGGCGGACTCTTGCGCCGTCGCGGATTCGGGACGGGTCCCCATGAGAAGGACTCCGCCGCCGACCAGTGCGCTCTG
>CALMMH010001125.1 GCA_937868145.1 uncultured Phycisphaerales bacterium | reverse complement strand
ACACGCTGTGCCTCGATCCACTTGCGGTTGAGCGAGCCCTCTCGCCTCGCACTCGTGGGCTCTTGCCAGTACACCTCTACGGCCACCCGGCCGACATGGACCCCCTTCTGAGTATCGCTCGGGATCGCGGCCTATTCGTTCTCGAAGACGCAGCCCACGCCGTACCGGCGCGGTACAAAGGGCTCGCCATCGGCACAATTGGTACAGCGACGGCATTTAGTTTCTATGCGACCAAGAACATGACGACTGCGGAAGGCGGCATGCTCACCGGCGGACCGGAGTTGTTGACGAAGGCGCGAATGTGGAGCCTCCACGGCTTGGACCGGGATGCTTACAACCGCTACTCCGCCGAGGGTTCTTGGTACTACGAGGTCGTGCTGCCTGGGTTCAAGTGCAACATGACGGACATTCAGGCGTCCATTGGTTTGCAACAGTTGAAGAAGTTGCCGCGATTCCAGGCGCGGCGCAGGCAGATCGTGGACCGTTACCAAGCGGCGTTCGGTGCCGTTGAATCGCTGGAGATACCCATCGAACGCCACAACGTCGAGTCGGCATGGCACATCTACGCTCTGAGACTCCGGCTCGAAGCCCTGTCTATCGGGCGAGCGCGCTTCATCGACGAAATGAAGGCACGGAATATCGGCACCTCGGTGCACTTTATTCCCGTGCATCTGCATCCGTACTACCGGGACAAGTACCACTACGCTCCGAGTGATTACCCCGTCGCCTACGAGAACTACCAGCGGCTTGTGAGCCTTCCGCTTCACCCGAACCTTTCGGACTCAGACGTCGACGACGTAATTGAGGCCGTGGCGGACGTTGTGACCAAGCACCGTCGATAGAATAGCAGCCCGTGGTGAAAGTAACAGTTCCCGTCGTTTCTGAGTACCGAGGGGATCGACACGATCGATCCCCTCGACTACACTGACGCCCATGGCAATGACGAGAAAACGGCCATCCAGGCCCTGGATCGCTTGGACCCCGTCCTGCCCCTGTCGCCCGGCCGCGCCGAACGCCACGGATTCGAGTACTACCGGCATGGCACCCTCTCGCTGTACGCGGCGTTGAACACGCGCACCGGGGAGATCGTCGGGCAGACCGTGCCCCGCCACACCAGCCAGGCCTTCATCGAGTTCCTCACCGATGTCCTGGCCTCCCAACCGCGGCGGAAAGAGATCCACGTGATCGTCGACAACCTGTCGGCCCACAAGACGAAGGCCGTGGACGCGTTCTTGGCCGAGCATCCGCGGATGAAACTGCACTTCACGCCCACGTACTCGTCCTGGCTGAATCAAGTCGAACTCTGGTTCAACAAGATCGAGCGCGACCTGCTCGCTCGAGGCATCTTCACGTCGCTCCCAGACTTGGCGCGCAAGATCCGTCGATACATCCGGAAGTACAACGAACACCCTCAACCCATCCGCTGGGTCTACAACGACCCGACTCGGCGGATAACTATCGATTCAGCTGTTACGAGCCACTAGACGACTGATCGCTTTCGCACCTCAATGCCTGACACTCGCGATGTTCTTTCGGCTCACGCCGGGTTGCCGAGATGGTTCGACGCAGCCGTCGCGGCGACCGCACTAGCTCTGTTGCTGCCGGCGCTAGCGGTGATTGCGGTGGCAGTGAAGGTCACGTCGCAGGGGCCGGTGCTCTTCAAGCAGAGACGAGTAGGTGTGCACGGACGGCCCTTCGACTTGGTCAAGTTCCGAACGTGGCGCATTATGGGAAGTCGGCCATCGGTGACGGTGGGAGGCCACCCCTTGATCACGAAGATTGGCAGGATTCTCCGAAAGGGTAAACTGGACGAACTGCCGTCGTTTTGGAATGTGCTAGTCGGAGATATGTCCCTCGTTGGGCCGAGGCCAGAGGTTCCTGACCTCGTCGACGTGAATGATCCCTTCTGGCGGGAAGTGTTGGCAGCGAGGCCAGGCATTACCGATCCCGTGACGCTCGTATTGCGCAACGAGGAGGAACTGATGGCGCAGGCGCAGCTGCGTTTCGGGGACGCCCAAGATTTCTATCGCTGTCACCTGCAGCGCTGGAAACTCAAGGGGTACGTCTGCTATCTGCGCGGCAGGACGGTGAAGAGCGACCTTCGAATTCTACGGGATACCGCGTTGGCGGTTTTCGGCTGGAACCCAGCGGGGCCACCAACTATGCGGGAGATCCTTGCCGTTAGCGAGGCGTGGGACGACCACGAACACGCCGAGGCGCGGTGGTGGCAGGGAAGAACGCCCGCCGCCTTTCAGCGTGTTCTGGACGCTGCGGCAATCTCGGCGAGCCTAGTTGCGGCGTACGCCCTCAGACTCGACTTCGAGGTGGGCCGGATTGCACCGAGAGTGCTCGCTGCTCACACGGCGATGGTGGTGACACTTCACATGCTGGCGATGCGGCTGACAGGGGCCAACCGAGTCATTTGGCGTTATGTTGGGCTGCGCGACCTGCGACGCTTCGCCAGCGCAGCAGTCGGGCCAGTTCTTGTTCTAGTGGTTCTTCGCGTGTCTTTGCCGAGTCGCTTTGTGTCGCTAGCGGTACCACTGTCTATTGTCGTAATGTACGGAGTATTGTCCTTTCTCTCAACCGTTGGCCTGCGAGTCTGGCGGCGTCTGGTTTGCGAGAGTTGGGAGCGCAGGGCACTGGCTGCAGGGGGAGACGCGCAAGTGCGTTACCCGGTCCTCTGCGTCGGCGCTGGCCGAGCCGGTATCCTTGCCGTCAGGGAAATGCTGGCGCGCGGCGACTCCGCAATCGATCTAGTCGGCTTTCTTGACGATGATCCGGCCAAGCTAGGGGCAATCATTTACGGTGTGCCCGTGTTGGGGACGACCGCTGACATGGCGCGGTTGGTGCCTGCGCTTGGCGTCGACCATGTGTTTATTACCATCATCGGAGCGGACAGGGCCGAGCTTGCGAGGATTGTGGCCGCGTGCGAAGCGGTTTCGGTGAAGTTTAGGGTCCTTCCCGACATCCATGCTATTTTGCAGGGCCGCGTCGAAGGTTATGGGGACGGGCCGGTAGAACGTCTGTCCCAGGACGGGCGCGGAACCCCAGCAGTAGGGGCGAATCGAGCGGTCTGATGGATCGCCGCGGCTTGCGGATAGCCCTGCTTGGCGGAGGCAGCCTTGCCCTCCTCGTGATGGTGGGCCGGTGGAGCCCCGGGCGGATTCTTGGGCGTTCAGACTGGACAGTGCTGCCGCCAAGAGTGTGGGCCGTTGTCGCACTGATGCTGGCAGCGATACTCTGCTTTCTTGTGCCCTTCCCGCGCCGACCGTGGCCGGGTGAGGACCGGGCACTGGTGCGTTGGGCGAGCCTATTCCTCGGCTACATGATTGTTGCGGTAGCGTGGTCGCGGGCGGGGTCGTATGCGGGCGAAAAGGCCGCGCTCCTGGGGCTGATACTGCTTGCTATCCTCTTCGCCGCGAAACTCACTCATGACACAGGCGCTTGGATGGCGCGGGCCTACTGGATGTGGCTGTCGGTGGCATCGACGGCGTACGCGGCTTACACTGCACGGTCGGGCTGGTTTCTGGCCAGACGACCAGGCGTCGGGCGCCTCACAACCCCGCTTGGCGGAGGGCCCAACGTCTTCGCCCGGCTCGCGGGCCTCCTCACACTGTCCGGCATCAACTACGGCACTCGGGGCGCGAGATGGGTGGTCTGGTACGGCCCTGCAGCCCTCGCGATCGTACTGACGCTGGCGACCGGATCACGAGGGGGACTGCTCGCGCTCATCGCCGGCCTCTTTGCGATGGGCGAGGCCCGTGGCGTTTTTCGCAGAAGGGGAATCCTCCCGGCGAGCCTACTCGTTGGACTGCTGGTGCTGGCCCTCAGCGCCACGGAGTACTGGGACCGGGCCGTTGCCGTTTTCGAGCAACGCGTG
>CALMMH010001124.1 GCA_937868145.1 uncultured Phycisphaerales bacterium | reverse complement strand
AAAGTGCGAGAGATCATCGGGTACATGCCCATCACAGCAATCCCCCAGACGCCCTCCTATGTCAAGGGGGTGATCAATCTCCGGGGACAGGTCATTCCGGTCGTCGATCTGCGGGCCAAGTTCTCGATGAACAGCACGGAGACCACTTCGGAGACGTGCATCATCGTCGTGGAAACCACGCAGGGATCCGGCAAATGCAACACCGGCATCGTGGTGGACCGCGTCCGGGACGTTCTGGACGTCCTGGACGAGAACATCGAAGACTCGCCCAATTTCGGCGCCGGCGTCGACACCGACTGCATCCTGGGCATGGGCAAAATCGCCGACTCCGTGAAGATCCTGCTGGACATCAATCGCGTCCTCGGCGGAGCCGATCTGGCCGCCTATTGCAACGGCGTGTCATAGCAGACCTATGGGGAGTCCGGCCGCGACACGCAATAGGGACTGGTTGACCGTGCATCCGGCAAGCCCCCCAGGCATCTGCCAACGGCGCAATCACAAGGAACCAAAGCAGGGATGTTTCGTTGGAGCAACGGGATGCCGAGGGCAGGACCAGAAAATTCTGGTCTCCGTACGCACCAAATGTTCACAGGGTTGATTAGAGGAGAACCATAATGTTTAAGAAGATGAAGCTTGCGACAAAGATGGGGATCGGGTTTGGCGTGCTGGTTGTGATAGCAGGCGTTCTCGGTCTGGTGGGGTGGAGCGGATTGACCAACGTGGCGACGAACGCCGAGTTGAACAAAGTCGGAAACGAGTGCCTGACGGGACTCAACCAGTGCGCCTCGCTCCGCAAGGATTTCACGATTCAAGGATTTGAGAAGGCCGCCAACGAGGAAAAGAACGCGGCCCAGAAGTGGCACGATGCGTATGATTCGCTGGTCTCGACACTCCAGGGTCTTGAGAGCACCAAAGGACTCGCAAGCAGCGATAAGACGATTGTAAGCGAAGCCATCAGCAAGATGCCTCCCTATCTGACCTCCTTCGTGCATCAGGAAGACGCCCGCAAACTGAGGGACGAGGCCTTCACGAACTGGGGCAAGGTCGGCGCGGATGTGACCAAAGCCGTCGCCTCGGTGATCACCGATACCATCGAGCCGGCTCGGAAGGCGGCGGAAGAGGCGAAGAACACCGACGAAATCATCCGATGGACCAAAATCGGGACCCAGCTCGATGAGCAGTTCGTCCAGGAGTTCCTCCTTCTCCGGGTCGCCGCGGTCTATCTCCTGGCCACGAACAAAGAGGAACAGTATGCCAATTACCAGAAGCAGCTTACCAAGGTGAAGACGGGCTTGGAAGCTTGGACAACCCTGGCCAAAGGCGATGCGAAGCTTGAAACGGTCGCCCAGAACATGACCGGCTATCTAAACAGCTATGACGAAAACGGACGGCAGTACCATACAGGCATGGTGGCTCGTGAGACCGCGATTGCCGAAATGGCGACAGCCGCCAAGGCGATCGTGGACACCATCGGGCGTCTCCAGACCTCGTTGAAGGCTCGGATGGAGAGCACCGTCGCCCAGACAAACACCCTGATGATCACCGTGGCCGTCTCGGGCATCGTGTTGGGCGTCGTTCTGGCCGTCCTGATCACGCTGAGCATCATTAAGCCGATTAAGAGAATCATCGACGCATTGACCGCCGGGTCCGAGCAGGTTGCGGCAGCCTCCGGCCAGGTCTCCGCGGCGTCGCAATCCCTGGCCGAGGGCGCTACCGAACAAGCCGCGGGCCTGCAGGAAACCTCGTCCAGCCTGGAAGAGATGGCTTCGATGACCAAGCAGAACGCCGACAACGCCCAGCAGGCCAACACGCTGGCTGTCGACGCCCGCAAGGCCGCCGGCACCGGAACCGAATCCATGCACCGGATGAATGACGCCATTCAAGAAATCCAGAAGAGCTCCGACGAAACCTCCAAGATCATCAAAGTGATCGACGAGATCGCATTCCAGACGAACCTGCTGGCCCTCAACGCCGCGGTCGAGGCCGCCCGAGCGGGCGAGGCAGGCAAAGGGTTTGCCGTCGTCGCGGAAGAGGTCCGCAACCTCGCGATGCGTTCGGCTGAAGCGGCGAAGAACACGTCCAGCATGATCGAGGAATCGGTCAAGAACTCCAAGAATGGCGTGGATATCGCCAATGAGGTCAGCAAGGTTCTGGGCGAGATCGTCCAGAGCGTCGGCAAGACGACCGATCTGGTCAGTGAAATCGCCGCCGCGTGCCAAGAGCAGGCCCAGGGCATCGACCAGGTCAACACCGCCATCGCACAGATGGACAAGGTCACGCAACAGAACGCCGCCAACGCCGAGGAAAGCGCCAGCGCTTCGGAGGAACTGACGGCTCAGGCCAGCTCCATGAATGACATCGTGGGCGAGTTGGTGTCGCTGGTCGGCGGCGCCGCGAAACTCAGCGTTTCCAAGTCGGATCACATGCCCGTGAGACATGTCAAGTTCGGGCAGTCGGACCATGTGCTTCACACCATCGCGGAAGGCAAGAAACAGCCCCGCAAGGCCGCTGCAACCGCAGCGAAACCGTCCCGGGAAAAAACGATCCCTCTGACGGGCGATGAAGAGATGAATCACTTCAACGCCTGATCATCACCCCTTTGACGCAATGATCCCGGGTGGGCCCGCACGGCTCACCCGGGATCACATTTTTTCAGGGCCGCACGACTCCGTCTTCGACGATTCCGTCTGCACATCCAACAGACGTTCAATCGCGCGGAGATCCTTGGGGATATGGACCGTCAGGTACTCCCCCGCCTCCCGCTGGATGTAGGAATGATCCAGCAATCCGTCGAAGAGAATCGTGTCGTCCGGTCCCAGATGATACGTCTTGTCCTCGACCCGCAGGTCCACGCGGCCGGCGAGCACGTAACAGAATTCGTGGATGTTCTCATGGAGCCCCATGACGTGCACCGTCTCCCCTTCGGACGCCGTCACGCGGATCACCTTGCCTTTGTCGAAATAGGCGATACGGCATTTCTCGACGCCCATATCGACGCTTCGCGGCTGGACGTCGCGTGT
>CALMMH010001123.1 GCA_937868145.1 uncultured Phycisphaerales bacterium | reverse complement strand
AGCTTGTTCTCCAGGGTGCTGTCGAACTCCTCAGCAAGGCTCTTTCGCTGTTCATCGAGCTTCTGCTGGAAGGCCTTCAACACGGCCTCTCGCTGCAGGGTGGTCGAATCCGCCGGTGGCGGTGTTTGGCTGGCGACGATCAGGTCGCCCTCCATCTGGACGATCCGCGCGGTCAATTCCTTGATCATGGGATCGGAGTTGATATGCTCGGTGCGCGCGGCCGCGATCTGTTCGGGGGCCAAATCGAGCTTCTCCGTCTTCTGGTATACGCCGAGATCCGCCTCCACCTTGATTCGATCCATCTCCAACTGGACCAGCCGGGCCTGTAAGGCGCCCTGGCTTTGCAGTTCCACCTGCTGAAGAGCGTCCAGTCCGGTCGCTCCAGATTCCATCGCCAGATCCCGAATCCTGGCGCGGAACTCCGCGATTCGCCTCTGATACTCGTTCCGCTGGTTCTCCAGGATCGTGATGTTCTGGCTCTCGCTGGTCGTGGACTCCACGCCGTATTGGCCTACGTAATTGCGGAGGAACGAATTGACGATAGTCCGAGCCTCCTCGACATTCAGGCTCTTCATCGTCACCCCCATTAACTCGCTATTCGGAAGATAGGCTGCGGAGATGTCCCCGTCGGAGATGGCTTCCCTGAGAATCTGATCGGGAAGACCGTTTGCGTCTTTCGGGAGAATTCTCGCACGGAGTTTGTCGATCCTGCTGTTGGATCTGCCGCTGAAGAAGGCGAGATTCCGTCCCACCAGATCGTCGACGATCTTCTGGAGCCGCTGCCCGTCGCTCATCAACAGCATGGCCTGGGTGTTGACGAACTGCACGTAGCTGGCCGCCTCGTCAGGCTGGGGTTCGTTGGTCAACACGCTGCGAACCACCGGCATGATCCGGACCATGCCCGTGACAACGTGCCTAGGCTGAATCATCAGCCACACGAATAGGATCGCGGCTGTCCCGGCCAGAATGACGCACACCAGGAGGACTGAGACAAGTCGATGGCCGGCGGAGCCGGATGTCTTGCCTGTCGAGGAGCTGCGGGCCATAAGAATCTCCCTTCAAAAGAAAAATGTCGCCAACCTCAGGCACAAGCTGTGCGTTGAGACACTCGGAGACTCCAGATCCATTGACTATGGCTCGCCCACATGAGGTTCTGTGTCTCTCCCCGGTCTCCAGGCAGGATCCTATAAGCTCAGAGAACCGTTGTCCATCCGTATGTGTACGTATTTTCCCGGAGGGGGACTTCGATCACAGGGGGAATCTCTCTTTTTCGAGTCGATTCCGCCAAAAATACGTAGTTACCACAATTGTTTGTCTTGGCAGGTTGCCTTTATACTGGTTCGTGAACCTGTCCTTGGAGGGAAAGGTGGCGATGTCCCAGGCAGAGTTGTGGCGCGGTAGCGGAACTCTGAAGCAGGCAGGGTGTGGGGTTATGGAGGGGTTCTGTGACCCCACATCCCGCTTGCGCCTATCCTGGCAGGGGGCGAGGACGGAGGGCAGGACAACCCGCTTCGGTAGGGCAATCCTCATGGGGTGCACGCTTTGCTCATGCGATCGGAGAATGCGGAATCCGCCGGGATTGTGGGTCCGAAAACATCACTCTTGACGCTGTATGATTTGGATTTCTGCGGGATTCTCCACGGGTCGGCCGAGGTTCGGGCAGGCACCACCGATGATAGGGGGTTGTTTATGGGGCGGCGGACGCCGCGGGTTTTCCATCGAGCCCGACATTAAAGCATCTTCCATGGGGGACCGAATTTACGTCTGGGTTTATGCCCTGTGACGATGCAAGTCCGACGTGAAGTTCAGCGTCGGGGAGCCCGAACGGGCGTCTTTGAACGTGGAGAGTTATGAGCCAGACCGAACGACACAGACGACTCCGCCTGCTGTTGAACAAGCTCAACAAGCAGCGAAAACAGCAGGCCGGCAAGATCGATATCCTCTGCAACGACCTCATTTCCGCCCAGCGGGGCTTCATTCAGCGGCTGTACACGATCAGTTTCGCGGCCGAATTCTATCGATCGCTGCTGGGCAGTCCGGACCTGAATCATCTGCTGGCCCGCGCCGACCGGGTGATTCGACAGGAGCTGCCCGGGACGGGGGTGGCCTTCTACTTGAGGCAGTCGGATGGATGCGAGCGTCATTCTTTCGTGGGGGATGAGATGTTCGCCTGCGAGCAGACGGGGCCGCAGGAATACCTCACGCCGGAGCTTGTCGAGGGGATCTGTAAGTCCAATAAAATCTGCACGCTTTCCGAACTGGCGAGCATTGACCCGGCGGGCGATCTGAAAGGGCTCCGGAGATTTTCGATTGTCACACTCCCTCTGAATGATCTGGGGCGGTCGCTGGGCTTCATGCTTCTGTGGCGTCCGTCGCCGTTGACGGTTGGCGCCGAGGAGATCGGGAGGGTCGAACCGGTGATGTGCGGCCTGTCGCAGGCGATTCGCGGCGCTCGCGTTCCATTGCCCTCCACCGACTGACGGCCGAGCCGACCGGGGAAGAATTCCCTTGTATCGGTTGCCGGAATATCGGATAATAATAAGTGCGTTCTCTTTATTGATAGTGGGTTTCTAGGAGTTCCGTGTCGAGCCGCACCCATCGCGATCCCCGTCACGGAGTACAGATGTCTATCGTTCGGCAGGATCAAGTAGCAGCGGGGAGTCACACAGATGAATGATATTCCGGTCAATCCCAACAACATGATGGAAACGAGCGATAGCCTGGAGGCGGTGGGTGTCTTTCGCACTTGGAAAAACATTTTTTTTGTGATTGTCCTGATCTGTCTCCTGTTGGTGCAGGCGGCGTTCTGGGCGGTGGATCTGGGCTTCGTCGACGTGGCGGGAACGATCCAGACGATCGAGCCGGCGCAGCCTGCGACCGCGGACGCGACGGCGACGACGCCGGCGCCCGAGCCGGAGACTGCGGACAAAAGCTTGATTCAGAACATCGTCGGGGATTTCGACTTCGAGCTGATCGGCCGCGTGATCGGAGTGGCCAGCGGCATTCTCATCGTGGCGGGAATCCTGTTCGCCCTGAGCATCTTCTTCTGCCTGATGGTCTCGCTTGTGGGCCGGCTGGGTGGCATCAGCCACATCTCGCGTGCCTTTATCCTGTCGCTGATCTTGGCGGCGTTGATCATCCCGTGGCAGCAGCCGTTCGAGGGCTCGCGTGTGGTCGGGGTCGCCTACGGGCCCCTCGAACTGTCTCGCTGGATCGGCACCAAGACCGACGGCGCGCCGAGCCTGGTGTTCTACTACCTGCGTTTCACCGGTCTGTGGCTTGTCGCGGTGATGTTGCTGATCATGTCGCAGATTCGCAGCTCGAGCTGGTCCAAGTCGATCCTCCGCAGGCTGGAAATCATCTGACGCGGCGAGCGTGACATCGGCTGTTTCGCCGACGGCGCCGGCTCTTCGGGGTGCGACGAGGACCTTATTGACCCCGTTGTCAGTGGGGTCAATAAGGTCAATGAGGTCCCACTTCAAAGCTGCTCCGACGCGACGACCGCCATCCTGGAATCGATGACCCCGCCGCACGTTGAAGGCATGGAAGCTATGCATAAGGAACGCATCGGTTTCATCGGCATCGGCATCATGGGCGAGCCCATGGCCAGGAATCTGCTCCGCGCGGGCTACCCGGTCATCTTGTACAGCCGCACGAAAGCAAAAGCCCAAGCCCTGCTCCAGGAGGGCGCCCTCTGGGCTGACTCTCCGCGGGATGCGGCGAGAGCCTGCGACGTCGTCATCACCTGCGTGACGGACACGCCCGACGTGCGGGCGGTTCTGCTCGGGCCCTGCGGCGTCATCGAAGCCGCCCGTCCCGGCCTGATCTGCATCGACATGAGCACCATTTCCCCTGCCGAGACTCGTAAAATGGGCGAAGCCCTCGCGGCCCAGGGCGTCACTCTCCTGGACGCGCCCGTCAGCGGCGGGCAGATCGGCGCGATCGAGGCCAAGCTGTCGATCATGATCGGCGGACCCGCCGAGGCGGTCGAGAAGGTCCGGCCGATCCTGGAGACGCTCGGCCGTACGATCACGCACTGCGGCCCGCTCGGCTTCGGCCAAACCACCAAGCTCGCCAACCAGGTCATGGTGATCCATACGATCATGAGCGTCGCGGAAGGGCTCGCCTTCGCGGAAAAGGCCGGCCTGGACCTGGAGACCACGCTCCAGGTCACGACCGCCGGCGCCGCAGGAAGCCACTCGCTGAAAGTCCTGGGTCCCAAGGTGGTCGCGGGCGACCTGAAGCCCGCCTTCATGGTGGACCTCCAGCAGAAGGACCTCCGCCTGGTCCTCGAATACGCCGAGCAGATCGGCCAACCCCTGCCCGGCACAGCCCTGGTCAAGCAGCTTTTCGCGGTCCTCCAGGCCCAGGGCCGCGGCCGCGACGGCACCCAAGCCCTCATCGACGTCCTCCGCCAGCTCGCCGGCCGCAAGGTGTGAGCCTGTGGGATGATCTGCGGTTCGATGATGACATTCGCATGGAACCCAATGCCAACCTGGTTCGTCGTCTAATCCGTTCGAGTGATTCTGCGGTGCGTTTTGGCTCTCTCCGAAAGGTTTCTTATGCTTTGATCGTGGAGAGACTAGGTATGGCGTAGAAGTAGGATTTTTGGGGGTGGGTGGACATGATCTTGACAAATGCGTTGTCGCCGTCGTGCATCAAGGTCCCGTTGCAGGGCACGGACAAAGAGAGCATCCTCAACGAATTGGTCCATTCCCTTCACGAAAACGGGTTCGTGACCGATCCGGATAGAACGCTCGAAGGAATCATCGATCGCGAGCGCATTCGCAGCACCGGCGTAGGCTACGGGATCGCCATCCCGCACGGCCGGTCTCCCTCAGCCCACGATCTGGTTTTGTCGGTGGGCCTCCCGCAGACCCCGGTTGATTTCGAGAGCGTAGACGGCAAGCCCGTGTCAATCGTGGTCATGCTGGT
>CALMMH010001122.1 GCA_937868145.1 uncultured Phycisphaerales bacterium | reverse complement strand
AATCCCGCTTCTCACAGAATCTTTCCTGCACCTCGTGAACGGTTACCAAAAACGAGATCCGAGAATTGTTCCCCTTCTTTCCGGCCCCGTAACGCCGATTGCCAGGAGGCGCTCTATCACCGAGCCGTGAACTCGTAGACGCCGGATTCGACCAGGAATTGCACCCGGTTCGACTGACGACCCGCAAGATGAACGCCGGGGGCTTGCCAGGCGGGCATGCCGCTTTCGAGGATCTTTGCGCCATCGGTAGCCGGGATGCTTACGGTCGCCACGGCCCCCGCCGGGATCGTCACGCGGAGCGTGAACGCGCCGTCGGACTTCTTCCAGTCCGAGACAATCGTGCCCCGGATGGAATTGTAGCTGGCGCGGGCCCACGTGAGATTGCCCAGCGGGTTCGGCTCGATGATGAATTGGCGGAAGCCGGGCGATTCGATGTCCGGCCGGATGCCGGCCACCCAGCCGAGGAACCATTCCTGGATGTGTCCCAGCATGCAATGATTCATCGACGCGCCGGTGTCCGCGTCCCAGGCCTCTGGCATCGAGGTCCAGCCGTTGCGGACGATGAAGCCGTAGCTGCCGATGTTCGTGTGGGCGACCATGTCGTAGATCACGTCGCTGCGCCCGTTTCGGGCCAGCGCCTGGAGCAGGTACCAGAAGCCGATGTCGCCGGCGGTCTGCTGGTTGCCCCGGCTGCGAATGTCCTGAACGATCCGCTCCAGCACGGCCTGCTCGAAGCCCGCCGGCACGAGGCCCACCGTCAGCGCCATGCTGTTGGCGGTCTGCGGGCTGCCCATGTTGGCGTACTGGTCCCGCCCGTCGAAGTACCTGGTGTTGAAGGAGCGGGCGATGTCCCCCGCCAAAGCGTCGTAGGCCGCTTGATCGTCCTTGCGGTTCAGGATGCGGGCGGATTCGGCCACGATGCGCGTGCAGCGGAAAAAGGTCGCCATCGCGGTCAGCTCCACCGGGGTGAACTGCGCGGCCCCTCGCGGCTTGTCGTGACCGTAATCGTACCAATCACCCAGGCCGGGGGCAGGGACAAGGTCCTTGGAGGTGTCCCGCATGTAGTCCACGAACCGCTTCATCGTGAGATAACGGGCCGCGAGGATCTGCTTGTCGCCGTACCATTCAAACAACTGCCAGGGCAGAACCACAGCCGCGGCGCCCCACTCCGGCGTATACGCGAAGCCCCCGGCGAATACGGGGTAATTCGGCGCGACCGTGGGCACCAGGCCGTCGGGCTTCTGCGAATCGGCGCAGTCCTGCGTCACCTTGTTGTAGAAACTCGCGATGTCGTAGCGACCTGCAATCGACGGGCCCATCAGATACGAGACTTCCAGCCAGCCAAGCTTCTCGCGGTGCGGGCAGTCTGTCAGGACATGGGCCATGTTGGACTTCACGGCCCAGTCGATGATCCGGTCGATGTCCTTGAACAACGGGTCCGAGCATTCGAACGAGCCGGCCTTCGGAGCGTCGTTTCGCACGTGCACGGAGACCAGTTCCTCCACGACGGGCTTGCCGTCCGGGTTGGGCCGCCCCGCGGGGACCGCACCTTCGAGTTGGAGGTACTGATAGCCGCTGTAGGCGAACTGCGGCGTCCAGCGCTCCTCCGCGTTGCCCCGGAGCGTGTACTGCCAGTAGTTCGGCGTGCCGACGCCCGCGGGGTTGACCAGTCCCCTGCCGTCGTTTCGCCGGGGCGACATGCCGTGACGCTGCTCGGCGGGAGTCAGCTTGACCACCTGCCCTGCCTTGCCACGAACTCGCAGTTGCGGCACGGCGGAAGCGTTCTGCCCGAAATCGTAGACGAACACGCCGGGCTCGGGCTCATCGATCCGCGCCGGCGTGAAAACCTCGTGCATCGTCATCGGCGGAGCGTACGAAGCGACAAGCTGTCCGCCGGGTCCTTCCGTCTCGACGGCCGAGGACCATGCAGCATGGTCGAACCCAGGTCGATCCCAGCCGACGGGCAATTTGCGGGCATCGTAATCTTCACCCCCCAGGATCGCGCTATGCGTGATGGGGCCCTCCGCTGTTTTCCACGAACCATCGCTGACGATGAATTCCTCGCGTCCGTCGGCAAACCACAGGTGGGCCTGCAGGATCAGCTTGAGCGGACGGTCCGCCGTGACGCCGTGGACCCGGCGATCGCCTTTGGTGTTGTAGAACCCCTTGCCAAGCATCACACCGAAGACGTGCGGGCCGGCTTGCCCCAGCGCGTCCGTGATATCGAAAGTCGAGTAGTAGATCGTCTTTTCGTAGACCGACCAGGCAGGGTCGAGGAAGCGATCGCCGACCTTGCGGCCGTCGAGGAACAGATCATAATGGCCCAGGCCGCAGACGTGGACCACCGCCCGAGTCACAGAGCCGGAAAGATCGAACGACTTTCGAAGCAGCGGCAATCCTTCACCCGTGACTTCGCCTGTGCCGTGCTGAATCCACTTCGCCCGCCAATTCTCCGAGCTCAGCACGCCCATCGTCCACGACGCTGGCTCGCTCCACCCGGTAGGTTGGTCGTCTTTGTCCCAGATACGAACCCGCCAAAACACCTGCTGCGATGAAACCAGAGGTTTCCCGGCGTAAACAACATGCGTCGTCTCCTGAGAGACAATCTTCCCGCTGTCCCACAGGTCGCCTTTGCCCTGCGACAGTGATTCCTGTGAAGATGCAACCTGCACTTGATACGCTGTCTGCCGCTGGCTACGAACATCCGACTGAAGTCTCCAACAGAGTCTCGGAACTGAAGCATCGATCCCAAGAGGATCCACGGTGTACTCGCATCGGAGTCCCTCAGCCGAAAGGCTTGCACGTGCTGAGGCAACGGAAACGGCGATGTGCCGCTGATTCCGAAAGACATCGAGACTGATCTTCTCCCCGGCGGGGATCCCGCGATAGATTTGCATCAGATCCGTAAGCGTATCCACCTGCCGGCCGGCGCATTGGAGAATCACGTCGCCCTGTCGCAGACCGCTTTGGGCGGCGACGCTGCCGGCCGGAGCGTCGAGAATCAGGACGCCCGTTTCGCCCGGCAATCCGGCGGCGGAGACCTCGCCGAGGCCGACGACATTGCGGACCTTTGCGCCGAGCCATTCCATCACGCGGGGATCTCGCTGAGATGAAGGCTCAACGGTTTCCTTCGCCATCGTGGGAAGCCGCGGCGTGCGGGCGATGGCTCGCAGCTCGGGTTTCTGCACGCCGAACTCATTCATCGGGAAGTTGACGAAGCCCAAACGAAGAGCGGGCGATCCCTCCTTCACTCGGTAATCGCCGCGACCAGGATCGACGAACAGGGCATCGGCTTCGAGAGAACCGCCGTCGAGCCCGCTGGCCTGTTGCAAGACCACAGCCGGAGTCGGCGTCGACTGCCCGGGGACGTGAAGTAGATTGAGATCGCACTCTTTGCCCCAGGGCTTGTTCACGCGGATGGGCTTGTAGTCCGTGAAGATGATGTTGCGGCGGAATACATCCTGGCTGTTGCCGTACCAGACGTGCGGGTGAAACGAGTTGTCCACGATGATGTTGTTCTCGACGCGCCGGTAGAATCCTTCCCGCAGTTTCAGTCCGCCGGCCAGGCAGAGGTTGTTCGTGATCTCGTACCGACTCGAACCGTCGTCCAGGTCGATGTCCCAGCCGTGATCGCATCGCCAGCGGTTGTTGCGAAGGATGTTCGGCTTGACGATGTCGAGAATCGGGAGGTCCTTGTCCGGCCCGAGCGTCACGGTGTTCAGGTCGACGCCCTCCAGGCCCCAGTAGCGGTCCCGGCCCCAGGAATTGAACGAGCCGTGGTCGCCGGTCTCCAGGACCGTGTCGAAGACATCGCAGAACTCGATCACGTGGCCTCCGAACGTGCCTTCGGAGATGTTGATCCCCGCTCGTGGAACATCATAGATCGAGCAGTGGCGGACCGCGATTCCCATCGACATGGAAATCTGCACGGGAGCGGTTTGTTTTTCGACCCGGCCGGTCTCGTGGATCAGGCAATCCTCGACGAGACAATCCGCAGGATAGTTTTGAGTCCTGGGCCCCGGGGTCTTGTCGATATCCTTGTAACTCTGCCGCTGGCCATATTCGAACAGCGGATTGCGGACCGCATTCGGATCGCCGACGAACGCCACGCCGTTGGCGCCGGTCGCCACAATGTGACATCCGCGAACGACGATCCTTCGATTGTACTTGTTGATGAAAACACCGTTGCCGCCGAGCTGGTCGAGCGTGCAATCCTGGACGACGCAATCTTCGGCCCCATCGAAGAGGATCGCGCCGCCGCGATAGGTGGTCCAGTCGCTTCGGAGCAAGGGCTCTTTGTTCTCCATGAATGTGCGAGCCGCGTGGCGGAACGTCAGTCCCTGCAAACGCACAAAGCGAACGGGCTTTTCCGGTGTGCCGCGGAATTCGATCAAGTGCCGCAGGCGAACCGCTTCGACGACCGCTTTGTCCAGATCCAGACCCTCGGGCGGATAAAAGTAGATCACGTTGGCTTTCGCGTCGTGGAACCACTCGCCGGGAGCGTCGAGTTCCTCGAAGATATTCTCCACCATGCGATAGGTGTTGTGCATCCCCATCCGGCGGTTGTTCTGCCAGCCGCCCTCATAAGACACTTCGTTGTTGGGGTCCTTGCCGGTAATGAGATAATGGAAATCGCCCCATTCGTGGGCGTGCATGGCGTGGATAAAGCCGCCGCGAGGGTCCGACCATCGCGCGGCCCGAGCCGGACTGAAGGCGTCCGGCGCATAGCCGTTGAAATGACGTACGCTCGGATCGAAGTTCGGATACCTCGCCATCGCCTGACGCACGCCGTTGACGAACAACTGGTCCGTCACGAGTCCCGCAGGCGTCGCAGCCTTCCTGATCCCGTCGCGGTACGGCTCCCATCGCAGGTCCAGCCTGATGCCGCCGCTGATGACGGGAATCTCCCGTCGCTAGGCGGCGTATATGACGGG
>CALMMH010001121.1 GCA_937868145.1 uncultured Phycisphaerales bacterium | reverse complement strand
GAATGGGGGCATTGGATTTGGCCGCGGTCGCCGCGGTCGCCAGCACCTGCTGAACGGTCTTGCTCTGACCGATGAGGTTCTCCAGCCGATAGCGGCTCCTCAGTTCGCGAACCGTCTGCTCGTCGCGGAGCAGAATCTCGTCCTTATCGACTTTCAGCAGTTGATTGATCTTGAGCACCTGCGACATGAGCGAAGCCACGATCGACAGCAGCCTCAGATCCTTGTCGAGCGCCGCCTCCACCGCGAACGGTCGATCGACGCTCAGTGCCCCGACGGTCTCATTGTCCACCTTCAGCGGTACGCAAATGAAAGCAATGGGCCAGGCCGCATCCACGCGCCGGGCAGCCGTGCGGTCCAGAAAACGGGTGTCCTTATGAATGTCCGGCGAGACCGTGGGCAGCCCGGTCTTGACAACGTGGCCGGTGATGCCTTCGCCGATGTCGTATTCTCCCCGCGCCCGCTCGGCGGCCGAGAGCCCGTGGGCCGCGACGATTCGCAACTTGCCCGTTGTGCGATCGAGCAGCACGACTGTGCCGCGAATCATGCCCAGCTCGCTGGCCAGCACGGTCATCGACTCTTCCAGAAATGCGCTCGGGGCCAGAGCGGTGCCCAACGCCTCGCCCATACGGGTTAGCAGGCTCAACTCGCGGTCTTCCCGCGATTCGGCGGCGATCGCAAGCTTGCCGTCCACGATCCGGAACCACTGCGGCACGCCGATTGCCGTGCTGCGCCGGTTGGCGGCCTTGCGAATCGTCAGCGTGCGCAGCCCGCCGGAGATGCCGATCTCCAGGACGACCTGGGTGATGTGACGCACCTTGGCGAGGAACCGTTGCGAATGGGCCTCCGTTTCGAGCAGCCAGTAGGCGATGGTGCTGAGGTCGAAGAGCCGCGGGCAGATATGTCCGAAGAATCGCAGAACCACGTCCTCATCCCCCCAGAGGTCCAGCATGCCCGTGAGGCTGTCGAAGATGTACTGGGTGCTGGCCCCTGCGACGGCCCCGGCCTCAGTGAGCGCCTTCTCCAATTGCGCCGGGTCGGAGGGATTGGCCACATGGACGACCGGGCCGTGTGCCGATCTCTCAGTCGACTTGTAGAAATCCAGAAACACCTGATCGTTGTTGCCCTTGCCCGAGGAGAAGCAGTCCACCAAGTGGAATTTCCCCTGGGACATGCCTTCGGAATAGGCCCGACAAATCGTTTGCGGCGAGCGGTTGAAGCTGACGAACGTGACAGACGAGCCCTTCGCCTCGTTGGCCGCCAGAAAGCTCGAAACGAACTTGTCCACCGGCGCACCGGAGTCCACTTCCCAGACAACATTGTCGCCGGGCGAGAGCCCCCCCAGAAGGCGGTCGATTTCCACAATTCCAGTTGTTGATACCGGTTCGCTCAACTCGTAACCCTATGAGTTGCCCTACGCAACCCTTGCTCTCGTCGCCAGCATGCGACAGCAGACAGATCGTTTGTCCTACATCCACGCGCCTCTGCGGCGATCGATCGTTTGCACGAGAACGACAGAGGTTCATTCTACCACATACGCGACATCCGGGGGGAAGAAAACCGCGCCGGGTTCGTGTCAGCGTTCTTGCCTATGGATGGGGCGCGTGGCCGGCAAGCGGACCCCGGGATTTTGTGGAGGCGCCGATGAACCCACACAAGACATGCCTCGTACGTGGAAACTGATCAACTACCCGGTGTGGGTTTCCGGAAGAGGGCTTGGAGGCCGCGGAATAGGGCGTCTATTCTCGGATGATAGGTGGTATTGAAGCCGGATTTCCGTTGCGAAGCGGGCCTGAGTGTGTGGTCGTTATGGGAATTCTTGGCGCGAAATCGAATGGATAGATTCTCAGTTCTGCCGTATGCGAACGCATTGCCGTTGGTGCATTTCATCCAACAGGTGTGCCCTGGGGCAGAGTTGGTGTACCGGATTCCCCGCCGGGCCCTCGATGCCTTGCTGACAGGCGGAGTCGACGCGGCCCTCGTTCCCCTTATCGATCACCTTGGACATCCGGATACCCGGATGATCGAGGGACTCGGCATCTGCGCCGATGGGGATGTCGCCAGCGTTCTCCTTCAGTGCAGACGTCCCCTGCGAGAAGTCCGGACGGTGCAGCCCGATCCGGAGTCAAAGACCTCGAACGTTCTGGTGCAGGTCCTTCTACGACACCACTTCCGGATTGACGCGGTTGTCGGGTGTTTGCCGGACGGGGCCGTCGCGGATGCCCGGGTCTGCATCGGGGATCGCGCCCTGCGCAGCCATCCCTCGTTGGAAACGTACGACCTGGCGGGCGAATGGAAGAGGATGACCGGGCTGCCGTTCGTGTTTGCCGCCTGGGTGGTCCGCCGCTCCTGTCCCAACGTCGCGGAGATTTCCTCGACGCTGCGAAGCGCAAAGGACATCGGGTGTCGGTCTATCGGAATATTGGCTCAATTGGCGGCCGAACGTCTGAACCTGCCGGAAGACCGCTGCCGTGATTACCTCGGGCATCGCCTCCACTATGATGTGGGGACCCGCGAGCATCAGGCCATCGATCTGTTCCGCCGACTTGCGACGGAGATCTTCGGCCCCGGCATCGGCAAAGCATTGCCCCCGGCCGTTTCCGGGGTTCGAGCGTGAGACGCAGAGGTCGCTACAGGAGTGGATATGTTGCGAGAGTTGAACGAGCGTATTGCATCCAACGAGGCACTTCGATTGTTGACGGAGGCCGATACGGCCGAACTGATGGCCCGTGCCGACCAGATCCGTCGCCGCCGACACGGCGGGAACACGTACTTTGTTCACAGCCTCAACCTGAATCCCACGAACGTCTGCGAGAACCAGTGTGGTCTCTGCGCTTTCTGGCGCGACCGCGAAACGGAGGGGGCTTACACGCTGACCGTCCGGCAAATGGAAGAGAAACTGAACTGTGCGAGGTCGTGGCGGCTCACGGATGTTCATGTGGTCGGTGGTCTGAACCCGTCGCTGGATCTGGACTACTATGCGGACCTGTTTCGCGCGATCCGACGCATCCTGCCCGAGGCGACCCTGCAGGCGCTGACTGCGGTGGAGATCCAGTGGTTGTCCGTACGCTCCGGCAGGTCCGTGACCGACGTGCTGACCGCCTTGAAGACCGCGGGTCTTGATGCGATTCCCGGGGGAGGAGCGGAGGTGTTCGCCGACCGCGTGCGGGAGCGGATCTGCCCCAAGAAGATCTCCGCCGAACAGTGGCTCGACGTCCATCGCACCGCTCACTCGTTGGGCATCCCGAGCAACGCCACGATGCTCTTCGGGCACATCGAAACACCGGAAGAGATCGTGGATCATCTTCAGCGGCTCAGGGACCTTCAGGACCAAACCCACGGGTTTCAGGCGTTCTGCCCGCTTCCCTTCCACACCGTCGGAACGAAGATCGGAGTGACGCGAGGTCCCGGCGGTCATGTGATCGCAAGGGTTGTGGCCCTGGCCCGCATTTTGCTCGACAACTTCCCTCACATCCGTGTCCTGGCGAACTTCCTGGATCGCAAGCTCCTGCAAGTCCTGCTCCACAGCGGCGCCGACGACGTCGGGGGCACCAGCATCGACGAAAGGATCGCCCGCTCGGCCGGGGCGCCGGACGATTTCATTTTCCGTTCCGTGGACGAGATGGAGACGTTCATCCAGGGACAGGGTTTCACCCCCGTGCTCACCAGCAGTACGTACGGTTTCCTCGCGACTCCCTCGTTCACACCCCCGGTTCGGTCGGATGACGCATCCTGGCGGGACGCGTTGGACAAAGCCCGGGAGGGGGTTCGCTTGAGCGCCGACGAAGGGATACAGCTCCACGATGCGGCGCCGTTCCAGGATTTGGGTCGTGTCGCCCACGAGCGAAGAAAACGGGTCGTCGGGACGGACCGTTCGACGTTCATCATCGACCGAAACATCAGCTTCACGAACGTGTGCACGGTTGGGTGCCGGTTCTGCGCCTATCACAAGCCCAAGAACGATCCCGGCGCCTTCGCGATGACGATCCCGGAGATCGTGCAACGCGTGGTGGAGGCTGTGTCCCGAGGGGCGACCCAGATCATGCTCCAGGGCGGACTGAATCCCGCGTTCGACCTGTCCTGGTACGAGCAGATGCTCCGGGCGATCCGGGATTGCGTGCCGGGAATCTGGCTGCACTCCTTGTCCCCGGCGGAGGTGCTGTGGCTGGCCCGTCGGGCGGGCCTGACGCTCAGGGATGCGCTGCTTCGGTTGCGGGAAGCCGGCCTGGACTCTCTGCCGGGCGGCGGCGCCGAGATCCTGGTGGACCGCGTTCGCCAGAGAGTCAGTCCCGCCAAGATCACCACGCCCGAGTGGCTGGAGGTCATGGAAACCGCCCACGGCATCGGCATGTCCACGACGGCCACCATGGTCTACGGCCTCGGTGAAACGACTGCCGAGCGGGTTCAGCACCTGCTGTGCATTCGCGACCTCCAGAACCGCACCGGCGGCTTTCGGGCCTTCATCCCATGGAGTTTCCAGTCCAATCACACGCAGCTTTCAGAGCCGCCGCAAACGGGCGTGGACTATCTTCGCATGGTGGCCCTGTCCCGGCTGGTTCTCGACAATATCGACCATATCCAGGCAGGTTGGGTTACGGAGGGGCCGTATCTGGCCCAGATCGCCCTGACCTTCGGGGCGGACGACTTTGGCGGCGTTCTGATGGAGGAAAGCGTGGTCAAGGCGACCGGAATCAGCCACGCCGTGACCGTCGAGCAGGTCGTCGCGATGATTCGGGAGACCGGCATGACTCCGGCCCAACGCAACACCGAGTACAAGATTCTGCGGACATTCGAAGAGGCCGAGGTATCTGAGAGCGAGATGACCCGACATGTCGGCACGTGACACAATTCTGATTACCGGCGCAACGGGTTCGATTGGCAGTTGGATGGCCAGGACCCTGCTGGAGAGCGGCCGCTCGGTCGTGGCCCTGACCCGGGC
>CALMMH010001120.1 GCA_937868145.1 uncultured Phycisphaerales bacterium | reverse complement strand
CGGCTCTGCTGCGAGCGGAAGGCTGGTGTGTCAATCGCAAACGGGTGCATCGACTCTGGCGTCAGGAGGGCCTGAAAGTGCCGCAAAAGAAGGGCAAATGCAAGCGTCTGGGCGACTCGGAGAACGGGTGCCTTCGCCGCAAGGCCGAGCGGATCAACCACGTGTGGAGCTACGATTTCGTGTCGGACCGGACCGCCGACGGCCGGAGCCTGAAGCTTCTGGTAGTTCTGGATGAGTACACACGAGAAAGTCTGACGATCGAGGTCGAACGCAGCATCCGGGCCGAGGCGATCCGCACCACACTGGAGTACCTGTTCGCCGTCCGCGGGGCGCCGCAGTACCTGCGGAGCGACAACGGGCCGGAGTTCGTGGCCACGGCGATTCAGGAGTGGCTGAAGGAATCGGGCGTCGAGACGCTGTACATCGCGCCGGGCAGCCCGTGGGAGAACGCCTACATCGAGTCGTTCAACAGCCGCCTGCGGGACGAACTTCTCAACGCGGAGGAATTTGGAAACCTGCGGGAGGCGAAGGTGCTGGTGGAAGAGTACCGTCGGCGGTACAATCACCACCGGCCGCACAGTTCGCTGAACTACGCGACGCCGGCGGCGTTCGCCGCCGCCTGTTTGGCTTCGGCTCCGGCTTCGGCAGGGCCTGCGCCTACGCCAAACAGGAAAGAAGTTGCCAACTCTCTAACGTGAACTGGCACATTATCCGGGGGCAGGTCAAACGTGGGGTCGCCACTCGCTCCGTACGAGCCATATCCCTCAAGCAGAAGTGGATGGACGCCATTCCCATCCAGTCCTTTTCGATAAACCATCGATAGCGGGACTCTCACGCCGTCCGAAGCACGAGCGAATAGACGCTCCGACGCGTAGCGGTTTGGATCGAAGCCGCCCAACACCTCTTCGCGCTTCAGGAGTTTCTTGGTCTTGGTGGCCATGTCGTAGTCATAAACGGAGTCAGGTGTCGTCAATGAGCTATAGTAATACCTAAGAAGACCCGTTTCGAAGTCGAAGTTGTTCAAAGGCATGGCGAAGTAGGTAGGCTCGCCAAAATCCAGGTAGTGCTCCTGGACCCCGGACCAGGGTCTCACTCGGATCTGCGGCAGACCGTTCTTTCGTTCGACGACAACGAGGTAATCCTTGAAGATCTCCATTCCTTCAAAGAGCACGTCGTCGCGGTGCGGGATGAGTTCTTTCCAGTGCTCCTCTCCCGTTTGGCCAACGGGTGTTGTGACCAGTCTGAAGTTCTTCGCTCTGTCGTTGGTCCTGATATAGAATCGGTCTTGGTAATGATCTACCGAGTACTCGTGGTTCCGCCTTCTGGGCAGGAAGACCCGCCATTCGGCGTTTGGATCGTTGGCATCGAGGTACCGCAGCTCCGTGCTGGAAATGTGCCGGGATGCGATCATGAGATAACTCTTGGACTTCGTCTTGAAAACATAGCAATTGAACGTGTCATCTGTCTCCTCGAACACGAGGTCGTCCTTCGAAGGGGCAGTTCCCAGGGTGTGTCGGTAGGCCCGATGCGAGCGCAGCGTGACCGGGTCCTGCCTCGTGTAGAACAGCGTCCGATTGTCGTTCGCCCACGCCACGTTTCCGGTCACATCGCGGATCTCATCCGGGAGCGATTCACCCGTCGAGAGGTCTTTGAACCGGATCGTGTAGAATCTTCTGCCCACCGTGTCCACCGCATAGGCCAGGATATGCTGGTTCGAGCTCACCCCGCCTACGCGACAGGAGAAAAAGGTGTGGCCTTCCGCCAGCTTGTTCGCGTCGAGCATGATCTGCTCGGGCGCGGCAAGCGTGTCCTTCTTGCGACAATGAATGGGATACTCCCTGCCTTCCTCCATGCGGGTGTAGTAGTAATAGCCATCCTTCCTATAGGGAACGGACATGTCCGTCTGCTTGATGCGATCCTTGAATTCCTGTGCCAGCTTCGCCTGCAAGGGCCTGGTGTGAGCCATCACGTCGTCTGTGTAGGCGTTCTCAGCCTCCAGGTACTTGATGACCTCGGGATTGTCCCGGTCCTTGAGCCAGAAGTAATCGTCGGTGCGAACGTGGCCGTGTTTCTCCAATGTCGTGGGGATTCTCCTGGCGACGGGGGAGCCGGGCTGGGCCCTTATCGGTAGCGTCGAGCCGAAGAGCAGGCACGCAACGCACAGGGATATCACGAGATGAGATGTCTTCACAATCGGCCTCATAGTTGATCTTCCCGGAAAAAAGTGGCCACGAGATACTGGCTTCCTACGAATGCCTTCCG
>CALMMH010001119.1 GCA_937868145.1 uncultured Phycisphaerales bacterium | reverse complement strand
AGTGTCCGTTTCGGACAGGCGTGAAGCAACGACTCAGGCAGGGGACAAATGGGGAGAAACACAGACGCGATTCTGACGAGCGATAGGGGATTCCCCTAAATCGCCCGTCCGCGGCGTCGGGGCCGCAGAACGGAAGACAGAGGACGCAGACGCACGGAGTTCTCCGTCCCCTGTCCTTCGTTCCCGAGGATCAGGATTGTTCGGCCTGTTCCTGCGGCTTCTCTTCTTCTTTGGCCGGCTCTTCGACCTGCTCGGGGACCACGGTGACGCGGACGGTGGCCGTCAGGTCGTCTGCGAACCGCAGGGTCACCTCGTGCGTGCCGAGGTTCTTGATGTGCTCGGGCAGCTTGATGATCTCGTCGGCCACCGCGAAGCCCTGCGACCGCAGGTTGACGCCGATCATCGACTCGCTGATCGAGCCGAAGAGCACGCCCTGCTCGTTGGCCTTCGCGGCCAGAACCGCTTCGGCCCCGTTGACCGCCGCGACGGCCTTTTCCATCCGCCGGCGTTCCTGCAAACGCTGCTCGGCGCGCTCGGCCTTCGCCTTGGCGATGGCGCGGATGTTCCCGTCGGTGGCGACCTTCGCCATCCCCTGGGGCAGCAGGTAGTTCCTGGCGTAGCCTTCGGTGACGTCTACGACGTCGCCGAGCCACCCCAGCTTCTTGATATCTTCACAGAGCAATACTTTCATATCAAAACCCCTTGGAATTGACTATTTACTATTTGCTATCTACTCTTTCGCCTCAGCCGGCTCGACGGAGCATGCTTCCACAGCATCGTCTCTCAACTCGTAAATAGTAAATTGTAAATCGTAGATTGAATCACGTCGTGTACGGCAGCAGGGCCATGAAACGGGCTCGCTTGATCGCGGCCTTGGCCTTCCGCTGGCAGCCGGCGCAGTTGCCGCTTCGCTTGCGGGAGTAGATCTTGCCGCGGTTGGTCAGCAGCTTCTGCAGGGTGTCGATGTCCTTGTAATCGATGTACTTGACACTGCCCCGGCAGAATCGGCACTGCGTCTGATCGCGAGCGCCGGCGAACCCGGTTCGTCGTCTGTTGGTGGTGGTGGTTCTTTGTTGTCCTGTTCTTTGCGGTGTTCTTGGTCGCATCGCCATATCTTACCTCATTTTCTCAGTCAATCGTCAGTTGCCGGTCGATCGCCGACGGCCCCTAAACGGCCCGCCGGCTTGCCTTCGATCGGCAACGGTCAAAACGGTATATCTTCGTCGGGCACGGGCCCACCCGGCCTGCCGGGTGCAGAGGGTCCTGCCTCGTCATAACCGCCCGTATCGGGCTGATCGGATCCGCCGCCTGGGCCGCCTGGACCACCTGGACCGCCCGTGCCGGGCATGAACGTGAAGTTCTCCACCGTCACCCGGTGCTTGCTGCGCTTGACGCCGTCCTGGCCGGTCCACTGATCGAAGGACAATCGGCCTTCCACAAGAATCGGCCGGCCCTTCTTGAAGAACTTGTTGATGTTCTCCGCCATGCGGCCGAACGCGCGGCAATCCACGAAGCAGACTTCCTCCCGCTTCTGGCCGCTCTGGTCGTTCCACGTCCGGTTGGTGGCCAAGCCGAAATCCACCACGGCGGTCTGGCTCGGCGTGTACGAGAGCTGCGGGTCCCGCGTCAGATTGCCCATCAGCAGTATCTTGTTGAAACTTGCCATAACTTCATCCATCACTCGTCGTGCATGCCACATCCTGCGTACGGTGTCCCGCACGACACGCCGCCTGCACGAAATAACCTAAATCCTGGGCGCTCGATCGCGCTCGTCACATCAGGGGGTTTCGGCTCCCGACAGTCAACGGTCGCGGTTGCGGTAGTCCGGCCGGCCGCCCTCGTCGAAATCGCCGAGGCCCGGCACGTCGCTCAGGCTGCGTCGACGGCGATCCCCGCGATCCTCCGCGTCGTCGCGATCCGGCGTGACCTCGATCGGGACGTCGTCCTTCGGCAGGCCCTTGATGTCCGCGTCGATCAGCTCCGGCGGCCGCTTCTCGGTCCCCAGAACCAGGCAACGCATCACCTTTTCAGACAGCTGCACGTCTTTCTCGATGCCCGAGATCCGACGGCCGTCGGCCTTGAAGTACGCCAGGATATACGTCCCGCGTTGTTTGCGCTCGATGTCGTATGCGAGCTTGCGCTCACCCCATTTGCGGATGGCGACGACTTCGGCCTCCGCTCGTTTGAGGATGTTCTCGATCATGGCCAGCGTCCCGTCCCAATCCGCGGTCGCCAGAGCCGAATCCACCAGAAACATCCCCTCGTATAAACGTTTTGCAGTCATTTGTTAACCTATGACCTCCCGATTGTGAATAATCCCACATCAACGCTCAAAACCAACAGGGCGGGTGTTTCGGTCATTGCTCCTGCACCCTGTTGAACTCATTCATCGTCTTTTCCAAACCAAATCGCAGCCAGTGCAGCACGGCGTCGCGGGCCTTGAGAATCGCGTCGTTCAACAGCGGCCGTTCTTCCGGGGCCGGCCTGCCCAGCACGTAGCCGACCGCGTCGGCGCCGGAGCATTGGCCGATCCCGACCCGGCAGCGGGGAAACTCGTTGGAACCGAGCTTCTCGATGATGTCCGC
>CALMMH010001118.1 GCA_937868145.1 uncultured Phycisphaerales bacterium | reverse complement strand
ATCCGAAACGAACGTCCGCCCGTCTGGCTTCCGCGTTGACTCTGGCTGTCCTGGCAATTCCTGTCGTCTTGTCGGGGGCTGTCAGCGAAAAAGCCTCAGGCGAGCCCATGTCCTTGGAGGCCCTCCGTCAGAAGGTGTTGGCGAACGAGGCCAAGACACGGCGAATCCGGATGACGTATACAAATATTCCGGATTCAAACATGGAGAATTGCAGGAACCCCGCAACGGCCAACGGGACCCCTGCCAGCCATCTTATTTACTCGTACGCCCAGGATGGCGTGCGCCGTCATGTGACAGAAACGGCTATCGGATTAGATGGCCGTCCTATCTCTTGGCATGTGGAGGTAACCGATGGTGAGGTTCGTAAGTCCAGCAGTCAACTTGATTTGATGGAAGGTTGGATCACGCCGCCCGAGAAGTTCTCGGTATCGGCTCCCGGACCTCTTTGGACTGCGTTCAATCCATTTGTGGACCGCTTGCTTCTGAGCGAGTGCCTGGCTCCTGAGTATGCTTCCGTTTGCCAGGACCATGCCACGCTGGGGGGGAGGGATGCGACCGTGGTGGAGATCAAGCATCCTGATCACAAGGCGGTGGTGAAGCGGGCATGGATCGATAGGGAACGGGGAACGGCGATACGCATCGAGATGCGCGGCGTGAAGACTCGCGGCGAGCGACCGAGTTTCGCGGAGGCGACGAAGTTCCACCAATTGCCCAACGGGGGGTGGTTTCCGGTCGAAGGATGCGTGGAGGGACATTTGATCCGGGACGGTCAGGAGATCAATCTCTACAACTCCTGGAGCGTGGACATCAACAGCATCTCGATCGATGAGAAGGACTTCCCGGACGATCTGTTCGACATCCGATTCCCGCCGGGGGCTAATGTGGTGACGGAGATCGCCCCTGCTCCAGTGGAGACCAAGATCAAGAGCCCAAACCCACCATCAAGGCCGTCTCGTCCGAGGAGGCGATAGCCAGTGCATGACCGTAGTTGCGCGAGCGTCGCGGTCGGGTCGTGTTCGCGGCGTGCGTTTATCGCTTTCTGGATACCAGCGGGGAACAAGGAGGCCGGTCCGACACAGAATCGGGACCGTCCGTCGGCATACGAAACCTTCTGTGTAGACCTGTGCGATGAGGCCCTCGGGAGATCCGCGATGCGCCGAGGTTGGCAGCGAGCACGCGCGAGAAATGATCCGCCTGTGTCTCGACGATTTTCTTGTATCCCTTCCCCCCCGGTATCCTGCAAAGCGATAAACGCTCTTGGTTCGGCTTCGGCCGGTGGATGTCTCATTTCAAGGGAATGGCGGGGAGCCGGCGGAGGGTTTTGCTGGCCGAATCGACCATGATCCCCACGGATTCCAGAGCGGTAACGCCGA